>PMOU01000125.1:0-7987 GCA_003161205.1 Actinomycetota bacterium
GGTTCGGGCAGTGCTGGTTCGGGTTTCGATGTGTCGGATCGGCACTGGCAATGCCGTCGAGAGCGAACGTGGCGATTACCGGCGCGATGAAGGCGGCTGCGGCAAACTTCTTGATGAACCCCCGCCGACCGTCATCGACATTGTCAAATCCCTCATACTTACCTTTATCTGCCATTGCCCTTACCCCCGGGAGAGTCACTATGTGCCGCATTCCTGGAAATCCCCAACGGTCCGCGAGTGTAGCACGGTGACATCGACGCGGCGCGAGCTCATCTACCTCTCCCCCATTGTTCCGGCCGCGACTGGAAATGGCCTGGCTATGCGGGGATATCTTTTCGTTAACGCGGCATCATGTGATTTCGACGTTAAAGTACTGGTAGTTCCCGTTGCCGGGCACGTCGGGGAGGGGCGGCCCGGATTCGCTCCGTCGTTCTCCGGCCGCGGAGGCGGAGTCCCAGCCATCACGGTGCTGCCGCCGCCCTCCCCGGACCAGCTCCGGTCCGCGGTCCCCGCGCTGCTGGCGGACCCGGCCTGGCGCCTGCGCATCGCGGCCGCATATCCGCTGCCGTGGCTCGCCAGGCGGGCACCGGCGACCCTCGCCGGCCCCGGAATCGGCGCCGTCGGCGCCACCAGCGCCACGCCGGTGCACGTGGCCAGGTCCTACCTCGCACCCCTCGGGATCGCCATCGCCGAGTTGCTGGAGTCGCCGTGGGTAACCCTTGATCTCGATGACGACGACCAGTCGCTGGCCCGGTCCCTCGGCGACGCGGCCGAGGCCGACAGCTACGACCGGCTCGTGGGGGTGTTCGGGCCGCTCTTCAGCGCGGTGACGCTGGCCGCGCCGCGGGAGGGGGCGGCCATCGCCGAGCGCCACGGCTTCCCCACCGTGGTCATACCCAACGCAGTCGCCATCGCGGGCACGCCCGGCTGGCCTGGCCGGCGGGACTGTCCAGGTCAGCGCGGGGATCAGGGCCTTTCCTTGCTTTTCGTGGGAAACCTGACCTACCAGCCGAACATCGACGCCGCCTGCAGCCTCGTGCAGGACGTACTGCCGCGCGTGCAGCAGCTGCTCGGTGAGCCTGCCACGGTTACCTTGGTCGGGCCGACAGGCCTGGACGGCACCGTCACCTCCCTGGGCCGCCGCCCCGGCGTGCGTGTCACCGGCTTCGTGCCCGACCTCGAGATCTACTACGCACACGCCGACGTCGTGGTAGCGCCGCTGACGGCTGGCAGCGGCACGCGGATCAAGCTGCTGGAAGCTCTCGCGCGCGGGCTGCCTGTGGTGACCTCGTCCGCCGGTGCCGCCGGGCTCGATGTGCACGACGGCGTCCATCTGCTCATCGCGAATTCTCCCGATGAGACAGCCAGGGCGGTGCTCCGGCTGGCGCACGACCGCGCGCTGGGAGAACGGCTGGGCGGGCAGGCCCGGCGCCTGGTCCGCCGACGCTACTCCCATGACGCCGTGATACCCCGGATCAGGGAATTCCTGGCCGACGCCGCAGCTGCCCGGTAGCGGGCGGCAATCGCCGCTGGAGTTTGGATTGCGGCTAGAATATCGAAACCCAGCGGCACGGCCCGCTGGCATTGATGCGAGGTGGCCGCCACATGAAAGGGATTGGGTACCGTATGAAGCCTCATGGTGCGTGAATACGGATATTCCAGTAAGTGGCGTCCGCTACCTTTCCCACCTGCCTGGCAGCGGTTACGGTGACTCGGCCCAGGAGTATCTCTCCGGCCTGCGGTCCGCGGCCGTCGCCGTCTCGTGGACACCGCTAGACTGGGATACCGGAACCTGGGGCCCCGGTCACCCGCTGGCGCCCATTGCGGGCCATCCCGCCGGTGATTACCGGCACAGCGATATCTGCAATATTGCACTCGAATACGATACGACGATCGTGCACAGCACGCCGCTGTGGAACGAAGCGTGGGACGGCGCGGACCGATGCCATCGGCACATCGCCTCTACCACCTTCGAGGCCGACCGGCTCCCCGGCCCGTGGGTCACCGTACTCAACAAATTTGACGCTGTGCTCGTGCCATCGCAGCACAACCTGCAGATGTGCCGGGCCTCGGGAGTCGCCGTCCCCGTCACGGTGGTTCCGCACATTGCCCAGCCGCACAGGGCGTCCCCGGACACCGGGCTGATCGCGGTGCCCGACGGCGTGTTCGTCTTTTACCTGATCGGCACCTGGACGTCGCGGAAGGCCGTACCGGACACGATCCGGGCCTTCCTCTCGGCGTTCACCGCCGCAGACGACGTCGCCCTGGTGGTCAAGACGACCCGGGAGGACCGTGTCGCGCTGGAGCGGATCCGGCAGGGCCGCGATCGGAATCCCGGCCAGNNGCTGCACACGCGTGGTGACTGCTTCGTGTCGCTGGCGCGTGGCGAGGGCTGGGGCCTGGGCTCCTTCGAGGCCGGCCTCGCTGGCAATCCGGTCGTCGTGACAGGCTGGGGCGGGCACATGGATTACCTGCCCAGCGGGTATCCATTCTGCGCCGATTACGAACTCGTGCCCACCGTCGACGACGAGCCTGATGACTGGTTCGAGTTCGCGTGCGACCAGCGCTGGGCACGAGCCGAGATCGCGCACGCCAGTACCTTGCTGCGCGAGGTCTACGAGCACCAAGACCAGGCCCGGGAATGGGGTCGGCAGCTGCAGCAGCATATCCTCGCGAACTTCACCAGCGACCTGGTCATGCCGCGACTGCTCAAGGCGCTGTCACCGGACAGAGCCAGTGCCGTATTCCAGTCATAGCGTGCCCTCGGGACGCTTAGCTTGTTCCAGTCTTTCCCGGCATATCGGCTATCAGCGTACGCCGGGTGAGATATCGTCAGCGTATAGCACATTCGTTGCTCTGCCTTTCCCTGGCCGGCCTCGGCGATAGCATGCAAAGATGCCGGGAATCCGCACTGAGGGTATTGATGATCAAGCGGATTCAGGCGTCGACGCAGGAATCGGCCTGGAGAGTCTGCTCCGTCTGCTTTTCCCGTCGCCAGCCGCCGCCGCCGCGGTGCGGGAGCAGGCCGCGCAAGCCGCGGGCAGCGACCACGTGAGCGACCTCAGCGGCCTGCGTCGCGTCCTGTCCGCGGTGGACCGCCTGATTATCCCCTCGCCGGTGCATATTCGCTTCGGGCCGGAAGACATCGTCGCGGTGCGGGTGCGGGGCATGACGTTGCTGTGCGACCGCGCTGACGTGGCCGTATCTGCGCCGATCATCAGAAACCGCAGCTACGAACCGCATCTGACGCCCGTCTTCGAGAACTACTGCCGGCCGGAGATGACGGTCGTCGATATCGGCGCGAACCTGGGCTATTACACGATGCTGGCATCGCGTCTGGTCGGGCCCGCTGGGCGCGTCGTCGCGGTCGAACCTCACTCGGAAAACTGCCGGCTGCTACTGCTCTCCAAGCTATTTAATGACGCGGGCAACGTCGACCTGCTGCCGGTCGCGCTCGACGACCATAGAGGGTGGTCGTATTTTTCCACCGCGCTGGGCACCAATGGCAGCCTGCTGGACGGAGGCCTGGCTATTGCCGACGGCCGGGGATTCGTCGTCCCGACCTTTACCCTCGATGAGCTAGCCGAGGGCCCGGTTGACCTGATAAAGATTGACGTGGAAGGCGCGGAGTTCCGGGTCATGTCGGGAGCCCGGCGCATTATAACCGCATATCGCCCGGTTATTATTACCGAATTCAGCTGCCGTATGCTGAGGGAGGTATCGGGATGCTCGCCGTCCGCGTACCTGTCGATGTTCACCGACCTTGGCTACCAGGTCTACGTGATCGGGAAAAATTACGTCATTGATGCCGTTGACGATTGCGAGAAATTCGTAGCGGACTGGGGTGACCCGCTCCGGATCGAGGATCTCCTGCTGCTCCCGGACCGGCGGTGACCATGACCGCCGTGTGGATAGCACTGGAGATTGTCGCGAGGCTGGTCGTCGGCGGCATCCTGGTGGCCGCGGGAATTGCGAAACTGGCCTCCCCGGCGACGTGGCGGCAGGTGTGGCTCGCGGCCTACCGACTGCTGCCGCGGCCGCTCGTAGCGCCGGCCGCGCTGCTGCTGCCCACCGTAGAGATCGGCTGCGGGGTGGCGCTGCTCACGGGCGCCTTCGGGACCGGGTCCCTCCTCGCGGCCGCGGCCCTGCTGGCGGCGCTGACGCTCGCGGTGGCGACGGCGCTGCTTCGCCACCTGGAGATCTCCTGTGGCTGCGGCGGCCGGCTGAATACGCGGGTCTCCGGGCGGGCGGTAGCGCGCAACCTGGTCCTCATCGCCGCCGTGGCGGTGCCCGCCTGGCACGGGGGCCCTGCTGTGCTCGCGCTGGCCGCGCTGCCGTGGTCCGCGCAGGTGAGCGTGGTCGCGCTCGCCGTGCTCGCCGTGCACGGCAGCTACGCCGCGGCGAGCGCCCGGCAGCGCCGTACGTTCCTCGCTTCCGTCGCGCGGCGGGTGGCCGCCGCCGAGGGAGGGGATCCCGCGTGACGAACGTGCTGTCCGGCCGGGACGTCGTGCGCTGGCCCCGGGTGCCGGGCCAGGCGACGATCACTGTCGTGGGTGAGTTCGCGGTTTTCTCCGGCTTCGCGAGCATGAACGAGTATCTCGCGCTGGGAATGCACCGCGCCGGGGCGCGGGTCAGCCTCCAGCCGGACTTCCTGGACACGGCGGGGTGCTCCGCCGAGTTGCTCGGGCTGCTGGCCCGGTCACGTCCGCACGTGGACGGCCCCGTGCTGTACTCCAGCTGGATCCGGCCGGAAATGGGCTGCTACACGCGCGCGGAACTGTTTATTCGCTCCATGTTCGAGGCCAGCCGCTTGCCGGCCAGCTGGCCGGCCAGGTTGAACAAGGCCCGCACGGTCATCGTGCCGACCAGCTTCGTCGCGGACGCGTTTCGCGCCAGCGGCGTGACGGTGCCGCTCGAGGTGGTCCCGGACGGCATCGACCCGGTGGCGTACCCGTACCTGAGCCGGCCACTGCGCCCGGGGGTGACCACGCTGATCGTGGGCGCCGTGTACAACCGCCTCTACGGCTTTCCCGGGATCGCCGACCGCAAGCACCTGCCCGAGGGCATCGCCGCCTGGCAGCGGGCGTTCGACGGCGACCGGGAGGCGCGGCTGATCCTCAAGTGCCGGTGGGGCCAGCGCGAGGACTTCCCCGCCGACCCGCGGATCACGCTGGTCGCAGAGGAAGAGCACACCCGCGGCATCGCGCACTGGTACGCCGAGGCCGACGTCCTGCTCGCGCTGGGCAGCGAGGGCTTCGGACTGCCGCTGGTCGAGGGGATGGCCACCGGCTTGCCCGTGATCGCCCTGGCGTCCGAGGGACAGGGCGACGTGTGCCGGGAGGCCCCGGACCTGGTACTCGCCGTGCCCCCGGCCCGCTGGGAGCCGCACGTGCACGAGGGCGGGGAGACGTGCGGGGTGCGGGGCGTGCCCGCGGTCCAGGACGTCGCGGACCGGTTGCGCTGGGTCGCCACGCACCGCCAGGAGGCGGCCGAGATGGGACGCGCGGCATCGGCCTGGGTCCACCGTCACCGCAACGTGTGGTCCTACGGACCGGGAGTCCTGGCGGTGATAGAGCAGCACGCCCGGCCACGGCGCAGGCTCCAGCCGCGCCGGTCCTAAGGCATCGCGGGGCGGGCACGCAGCCAGTCCTGGAACCCGGCCGCGACGATGCGCCGGCCGCCAGCATCCGCGGCGTGATCTCGCGCGCGGCCGAGCCCGCTCGTCCCGCCGGTCACGAGGAGTTTCACCCGGCCAGTATGCCGCACCGCCCGCCGGAGCCGGTTTCCGCTGGACGGACGGTGACACCACGGCCGTTCGGCGGAAAAGATCCTTTAATCCCGAACGGTCCGGCGATCAGCCGTCCGGCACCGTCACGGGCCAGCAACCACCGCGGGCTAGCCAGCCTCCAGGCCAGCGATCAGGTCGGCCGGAATGCTGATCTCGGCGGCGGCGACGTTTTCCCTGAGGTGGCCGATGCTGCTGGTGCCCGAGATGAGCAGGATGTTCGGGGCGTGCTGCAGCAGCCAGGCGAGGCCGACCTGCGAGGGCGTGACCCCCAGCGTCCGGGCGGCGGCCAGGACGGCCGGCTGATCGGTCACCTTCGGCCGGCCCGGGAAGGCGGATCCGAGCGGGAAGAACGGCGCCCACGCTATGCCCTGGCGCACGCAGAAATCGAGCAGCGGTTCCGCGGAGCGCTCCACGAGGCTGTAGGCGTTCTGCACGCAGGCGATTCCCGCTCCCGCGGCCTGCTGGAGCTGATCGAGCCTGACGTTGCTGNNTCATCCCGCAGGGCCGCCAGCTCGGCGAGCTGGTCGTCGAGGTCGACGACCTGATCGCCGGTGGCCAGCAGACCCGGTGAGATGTCCAGTCGGCGCAGGTTGACGACGGCGAGCCGCTCGACCCCCAGGCTCGCGAGGTTGTCTTCGACGGATGCCCTCAGCTCGTGCGGCCGCTGGGCCGGCTTCAGCGGCACCGGGGCATCGACGTGGTCCGCTCCGACCTTGGTGACGAGCACGATGTCGTCGGCATAGGGAGCGAGCGCACGCCGGATCAGGTCGTTGGCCACACCGGCCCCGTAGAACTGCGCCGTGTCGAAGTGGTTGACACCCATCTCGACGGCGCTGCGCAGGAGGGCGATCGCTTCGCCGGCCGGCAGTGGAGCGCGCCCTGGCCGCTCGGCGAGCTGCATCACGCCGTAGCCCACGCGCGCGACCGGACGGCCGGCCAGGAGGACCTCGCCTCCGGGAGGGGCGGGCTTGTTCATGAAGTGCGTCACCGTGGTGGACCTTTCCTACGGGATGATCGATCAAATGGTTCCTCCGTTATAGCGTCATGCGTCGCGGAATTTCAGGACGAGGGCGCCGAGGAGGAGGGCGCCGGCGGTCCACAGGGCGACGACGCCGAGGCCTTGCCAGGGGGTGAGCGGCAGGCCCTTCAGCCCGATCGTGGCCTGGGCGTCCAGGCCGGCGGGCAGGGGGCCGATCTGTTGCAGGTGCCGGGTGAGGGTTGGGTTGGAGATGATGTCCGCGACGAGCGGGAACAGGTACAGCACGCCGAGCACCAGGCCGATGGCGGCCGCGGAATCGCGTACCGCGGCGGCGAGCCCGAGGCTGAACAGGGCGATGAGCGTCAGGTACAAGACCGCGCCGACGGCGGCCCGCAGGTCGGTGGCCGAGGTGAGGGATGCGTATCCGTGCGCGGGGGTGAAGCCGTGGCCGGGCAGGATCAGCGGCCCGGTGAGCGCGGCGCCCGCGACCGCCAGCGCTGAGGTGGCGAGCACGGGGGCGGTGAGCACTGCGGCCTTGGCGGCCAGCCAGGTCAGCCGCCGGGGCATCGCGGTCAGCGACAGCTTGATCATCCCGGTGCTGTACTCGTTGCCGATGGCCAGCACGCTGGCGACCGCTACTACCGCCTGGGCCGGGTAGAGGCCGGTGAAGCTGACCGTGGCGGGGTCGATCCCGCAGGTAGCTGACGGGCACTGGACCGCGCTGGCGGCCGCCGCCCCGACCGCGACGGTCACCGCGACGACCCCGGCCAGCAGCCAGGCCGGGCCGGCCACGGTACGGAACTTGGTCCACTCGGCGTGCAGGGCCTGGCCCAGCAGATAACGCGGCGGAGCCACCCGCGCGGTGCTGCTCATGCGTCCCTCCGGCGCAGCAGGTAATAGGCCAGCGCCAGCGCGGCGGCCGCCCACGCGCACTCCACCGCCAGCCCCGCCCACGGCGCGAGCGGATAGTACCCGGCATTCAGGGAGTAGAGGGCGTTGAGCTGATGGAACTGGGGAACCGCCTGCTGTACGGACAAGGCGGCGGCCGGGGTGACCTGCAGCGGCCAGCCTCCTCCCCCTCCCGGGCCGCTGCCTTGCGGCTGCGACCCCGCCAGCGGGCCGAAGGCGAACAGATACGGGACGAAGATCACCAGGATCACGATGGCGACCGCCAGCGCGCTGCGCCGCACGATGGTGCCGATCGCGAGCGCGAGCACCGC
>PMOU01000125.1:8015-9372 GCA_003161205.1 Actinomycetota bacterium
CGGGGTGCGGCGGTCAGCGAGACACCGATCAGCCGGCGCCGGTACTCGGCGGTGATGAACATCGCGGCCACCACCATCAGCGGGATCAGCCCGAAGAACGTCCCGGCCAGCACCCGCTGGAGGGATTGACCACTTCCGGCGTACGCGCTTCCGGCGGCGGGGCTGATGTCGCCGGCACCCGCTACGGTGATCGTGCCGGCGCGCTGACGGAGCGTGCCGGGCAGGGGCGCACCGTTCCCGTTGGGGCCGGCGCCGCCTACGTTGGTGCCCGTCCATCCGGTAGCGGNNGGCGAACAGCCCGGCTTGCACGGTGGAGGTCAGCCCCGGGAGGGTCGCGGTGCCGACCAGCGTCCAGCGCGTGCCGTCGGCGGAGTCGTACCCGGTGATCGTTCCGCCGGTGCGGACCAGCCGCAGCCAGCGCGGCGAGGACGCGGACAGCGCACCCGCCTGCCCTGCCCCCTGCCCCAGGCCGGGGGTGTCGTGGACGTAGTCCCATTGCATCCGCACGCCGTTGGACCCGGTGACCATCATCGCCGCGTAGGCCGAGCCCTGCGTGGTGTTCTGCTTGATGATGATCCCGGCCTTGGACCACGGCTGCAGGCCGCCGGGCGCCGTCTGGAACCTGCCGTTGCCTGTGCCGACGATGAATTGGCCGGTCAGCGACGTCAGCTGCACGGTGATCGTGCCGTTCCCCGTCACCGGCTGGTGCGCGAAGTAGAACACGTCCTGGACCGGCACACCGCCAGGCCCGGTCGGCTGGGCCGGGCAGGCGGCCGCGCCGGCCCCAATGCTGGCAGCATGGCCCCCGCCGCACGTGCTGCTGACGTCAGCGCCGAGGAACGCACCGGCGCCGATCGCCACGATCGTGACGAGCACCGCGATCACCCAGCCGCGCACGGTGCGGAACTTGGTCCACTCGGCGTGCACCAGGTACCAGAAGCTGTCCCGCTCTGGGGTCAACGGGGAGAGGTGCGGCGGCACGGTCTCCGTCGTCATGACGTCGCCTCCGCCCGGTACTCGACGCTCGGGCTGGTTAGTTCCAGGTAGGCCTGTTCGAGGGTGGCCCGGTGGGCGGTGACCTCGCTGAAGGGGATCGCGTGGCTGGTGAGAGTAGCCACCACTCGTTCCGGAGAAAGGTTTGAGACTTTGAGCACGCCGGAACCGGTGACAGCGACCTCAGCCCCGGCGCTGGTGAGCACCGGCATCGCGTCGGCCGGCGCGGTGGTCCGCAGCGTGACGTGGTGGCCGGAGGCGGCGGCGATGAGATCGGCGACGGAGGTGTCGGCGATGACGTGGCCGCGGCCGACGACGACCAGGTGGCCGGCGGTGTCTTCCAGTTCGCTCATCAGGTGGCTGG
>PMOU01000375.1 GCA_003161205.1 Actinomycetota bacterium
GTTCGTTCGGCAGATTTCTTGTACGTTGTTCTTATACGCCGTACTTATACGTTGTACAAGTACGATGTACATCATTACTTCTACGGCGTATAGTTGTCAAGGTGACGGATGCGGAACTTCGAGCTGAGGAGCCGGACGGCGAATCTGAGGGCCGGCCCCGGCTCAGCAAGAGTGCCGTCACTGAACGCGCGCTGAAGCTCGCCGACACCGACGGGCTTGACGCGCTGACCATCCGCAAGCTCGCCCAGGACCTCGGCGTCACGCCGATGGCGCTGTACTGGCATTTCCGCAGCAAGGAAGAGCTGCTCGAAGGAGTGGCGGAGCGAGTCTGGGGCGAGATAGACGTGAACGCGGACCGTTCGGCACCGTGGCCGGAGCAGCTGGCCGGGATCCTCACCTCCCTGGTCAGTGTCTTGCGTGCGCACCCGTCGGCCCCGCGGCTGGTGCTCGAGCACGAGAAGCGGAACGAGGCGGCGCTGCGTGCCACCGAGATCACGCTGGACATCCTGCGCGGCGCGGGGTTCGATCCCCGGTACGCCAGCGAGATTGCCCGCAGCGCGCTGTGGACCGGGATCGCGCTGGTCATGAGCGAGTCCGGCTACCATCCCGAGCTTTCCGGGGAGGAGCACGCCGAACAGCTACGGCGAGCCGGGATCGAGCTCGCGATGCTGCCTGCCGCCAGGTATCCGCGGGTCGTCGAGTGCGCGCTGCCGATGACGGCGTGCGATGACCCGGAATTCCACTACCAGCTCGGCGTCGAGCTGTTCATCGACGGCGTCAAGGCCGCCGCGGCCAGGATTACCGGAGGCTGAACCGCTCGGGCTTGACCGCGCGGAGGTGCAGGAACAAGGGGATCCGCTGCCAGCGCCTGCTGTCCGGATTGGCCGCGACGGACTTGTCGGGTACCCGCGCTTCCCTGATCGCCTCGATCAGCAGGCCCGCCGCCTCCAGCGCGCGGCTGTAGGCCTCAAGCGGCCGGTGCTCGCTGTGGAAGGTCAGCTGGATGCCGTCCCTATCGCTCACCCAGTCGGCCGGGGCCGGGTCCAGGTAGGAGCCGTCGATCACGAACGGGGCGGTTGCCTTCGAAGCCTGGAACGATCCGGCGGAGTAGACCGGATGCGGGATCGCCGCGCACAGCCGGCCGCCGCGCGCAAGCACGCGGCCGGCCTCAGCCACGGCCTCCGGCATCTGGTCCATGTCGTGCAGGCACATGTAGGCCACCACGAGGCCGAACGTCTCATCGCCGAAAGGCAGCGCGGCCGCGTCGGCGAGCACGGCCGGCACCGCGTCATCATGGCTGACCGCCAGGCGCACCATGGTCGGCGAGGCGTCGACTCCGGCTAGCTGGTAGCCGCGGGAGCGCAGGAACCGGCCGAGCCGGCCCTCGCCGCAGCCCAGGTCCAGGGTCGGTCCTCCCGGCTCCGGCANNGCTTCCCAGCCGTCCCGCATCCTCACCCGGCCAAGCCTGCCACATTCCGGCGCCGGCGCCGGGCGTCCTGGCTTTCGGTACGCCGACTAACGACCTCTCACCATCCCGCTGCACGCACCGCCTGCATCACCAGCGAAGTCCAGGCCCTTACGCCTCAGTCCGGTTTCTATGAATGTCGCACCGTAGCCAATCTTTTCTGCAGGCTGCCGCAGCCACAACAATCCGTCGCCCCGCCCTAGCGCGGCCCGGCGTGACGGGCGGGGCTCGTGTGATCGAGGTGACAGCGGAGACCTTGGCTCACCCGCCGGGGGTAACCGCTCAGGGGCCGGCCGCGTCTTCGTCTGAGCGTCCCCGGCTAGCGTTACCTGGGTGCTCGTTCGGCATCAGCCGGGCGCGGAGGAGGGACCAGCGGACTGGGCCGCGGTCGGCCCGGGGCGGTCCGGCTTCCCGGATCAGCAGGGTCCCGGCGGGGGTGGCGACGTAATAGTCGGTGTGGGGTCCGCGGAACCTGATCTCGGTGACGGTGCCGGGGAGATCGCCATCACCGCCGAGGCGCGCCCAGTCGGGGCGGACGAGGACGGCGGGGCTCGCGGGACTAGCGCAGACGGCGGCGTTAGGGAAGGCGGCGGGGTTAGCGGGGGCGGCGGTGCAGGGGACGGTCGTTCGGGTGGCGCCGACGGCTAGGGTGGCTTGGCCGGATGGGGCCGGGAGGACGGCGGCGTGGAGGACCGAGACGGGGCCGGTCAGGCGGGCTACCGCTAGGTCGGCCGGCTCGGCGTAGACGTCGGCGGGGGTGGCCAGCTGCGCCAGGGCGCCGGAGTGAAGCACGGCCACACGGTCGGCGATGGCGAGCGCCTCCGCGGCGTCGTGGGTGGCGTAGATCGCGGCGGCGCCGTCGGCGGCGCGGCGGCGGGCCACCTCCTCCAGGATCTGCCCGCGCAGGGTCGCGTCCAGGTGCGCGGTCGGTTCGTCGAACAGGTACACCGCGGGCTGGCAGGCCAGCGCCCGGGCCAGGCCGACCCGCTGCTGCTCGCCGCCGGAAAGCTGGCCGGGATGGCGCTGCGCCAGGGAACTCAGGTTCATCTGCTCCAGGATGGCGTGGGCGCCCTGGCGCGCTGCCGCCTTCGAGGCGCCGGCCCGGCGCAGCGGGTAAGCGACGGTGTCGAGTACCGACAGGTGCGGCCACAGGGCGTGGTCCTGGAAGACCATGCCGATCCGGCGCCGTTCGGGAGGCAGGCTCCGTCCCGGCCCGGAAGCGACCGTCCCCGCCAGCCAGATCTCCCCGGCCAGCGGCGCGATGAAGCCGGCGATAGCGGTCAGCAGGGTGGTCTTGCCCGACCCGGACGAACCGAGCAGCGCGACCGTCTCACCGGGAGCCACCGCCAGGTCCAGGCCGGCCAGCGTCGGGCGGCCGTAGCCGACCGACAGGCCCGCGCAGGTAACGGCGTCCGGGGTGCGCAGCGCACGGGTCGTGGTCACGGGAACCATGGTCCGCCCTGGGACGTGCGGGAAGAATGGATGGCGGTCACGGGAACAAGGAATCGTTCGGCATCGTGGGGGTGGGCGGCGTACGGGCGGATCTTCCGGGTCGGCGGGCCAGGGCGGCGGCCAGGACGGCGACGGCCACCACCGGGATGGTCAGCACGACCGCGAGGGCGGCGGTTGCGCCCACGCCGCCGAGGTCCTGGGTGTTCATGATGACGACGGCGAAGGTCTCGGTGCCCGGCCCGTACAAGATCGTGGACATGGTCAGCTCGTGGAAGGCCAGGATGAAGACCAGGCCGGCCGCGGTGGTCACGGCCACGGTAAGCGGGGGCAGCACCACCGTGCGCACCGCGGTGCCCGCCCGGGCGCCGCTCAGCCGGGCGGCGCGGGTCAGGCCGGGGGGCAGCCGGTCCAGGGCCGCCTGCACGGGACGGTGGCCGAACGCCCAGAACTTCGCCACGTAGGCGATCGCGATGATCGTCACCGATCCGTCCAGCCACCGGCCGTACCCGATGATGAGGCCGACCGCGAGCGCGGAGCCGGGGATCGCGTACGCCAGGGTGACGCCGGTGGCGAGCGGACCGCGCCAGCGGCCGCGGGCCAGGCCGGCCACGGCGCCGCCGAGCAGCGGCGCCAGGATCGCCGCGGCCAGCGCCAGGCCGAGACTGCGGAGCAGGGCGGCGCCGGCGCCGCCGGAAAAGCCGGCCCCGAAGTTGGCCAGGGTCCAGTTCGCGGGGACGGGCGGCAGGCCGGGTCCGCGGGTCAGCGCGGTCAGGACCAGGGTCAGCATGGGGATCCCCGCCGCGAACACGGCGTAGGCCCCGACGATGACCGTGACGGCGCGATCGCCTGCGGTCTGGGTCGCGCTCCTGATCGGCGGGGACTCCGGGCGGGCGCTGGGCCGCAGCCGGGCCAGCCACAGGTCGAGCGGGCCTAGCGCCAGGAGGACGAGCACGACCAGGGCCAGGGCCACCACGGTCAGTCCGGTGAAGGCGGCCGGAGAGGCGGACAGGGCGAGGTCGTCGTAGACCAGCGTCGGCATGGTGGCGAAGCCGGCCGGCGTGCCGAGCACCTGGGGGACGGCGAAACTGCCCGCCGCGGTGACGAAGACCAGCGCAGCCGCGGCGAGCAGCGGGATCCGCAGCAGCGGCAGCGTGACCGNNCGCGGCCAGCCCGGCGGTAACGGCCAGGTAGGCGAGCGGCAGCCCGTACACGGTCAGCACGGCCACGATGCCGACCGGGCCGAACAGGCCGGGCATGGTCAGGTGAACGAGCCGGTCCGACAGGCCCGCCGGGCCGTAGGCCTGGCTCCACGCGAAGCCGAGGACGAACTCCGGGATGACCAGCGGCCCGGCCACCAGCAGTCGGCGCCGCGACCGGCCGGGCCTGCGCTCGATGGCCAGCGCGAGCGCGGTCCCGGCGGCCACGGCCAGCACCGTGACCGCG
>PMOU01000640.1 GCA_003161205.1 Actinomycetota bacterium
GCGGCGCTGCCTGCCACTGAGCTCGGGAGCCCGACCTGGGTTCCCGTCGTCCAGTCCAAGCCACACTGGGACCGGATCCTGCTGCCCACGCGACCGGACCGGTCCACCGGCTGGATCTACCTCGGCGGCGGCGGACTGCAGTTGGCCTACACGCCCTACCAGGTGGACATCAACCTCGCCTCCTACCGGCTGACGCTCCTTGACGCCGGCCGCAGCCTGGGAACGTGGACGGTGGCCGAAGGCGCTCCCGGCACGCCTACGCCGGAAGGGCGGACGTTCGTGCTCGCCTCGCTGCTACCCAAGCCGGTGACCTATAGCCCGCTGATCCTGCCGCTCGGCACGCATTCCAACACCCTGACCACCTACGGCGGCGGCCCCGGCACCGTCGGCCTGCACGGCTGGCCTGATTCGGCCGTGTTCGGCCACGCGGTCAGCCACGGCTGTGTACGGGTCCCCGCGGCCGCGCTGCGGGCGCTATCGCGAGTTCCGCTGGGCAGCGCGGTCATGATCAGGGGCTAGCTCCCGGCGGGTCTTTCGGTGGGTCTATCGGTGGGTCTNNGTCTATCGGTGGGTCTATCGGTGACGACGATGGTCCATTGCTGTTGTGGTGACGACGGCAATGGACCACTGCTGTGGTCGGGAATGGCTGCTGAAAAATGGTGCGGGCCCCGGCCGTCCTGGCCGGGGCCCATTTGCTTCGGCCGGTTAGCCACTAAAAGTAAAACCGGTTCCCTTGGTGCTGGTGAGACGATAGTGAGGACTAACACCAAAGTTGGTCAGGTGGCTGCCGGTGCTTGTGTGGTAGTTAGTAACCCGCCCGTCCATCGTCGGGATAGCAGATCCGCCGGGCGAGTTGTTGAATACTTCACCGTAAGTCTGTGTCTCGGTGACGGCGCGAAAGCCGCCCGCCCAGTAGGACTCGGGGATGTAGCCGAAATTCTTCCCGCCGTAACTCAGCCAGATCTTTCCGCCGCTTATCGAGTAGCCGAATTCAGGGCTTGTGCCTACCGGCGGGTTGAACGAGCCGGGCTTGACCGAGCTTGTGGACACGAAGCCGGCTTCGTAGCCGCTGAATCTCCCGTGCGTCCAGGTGGACGTGAAGAGCGTTGGCCGCGTCGTCGGGTTCACCGCATCGGAGGTGACGCCGAACTCGAAGGCGTTACCGGCCGCGTCCCGGACGTAGGTCTCAGTCAAGGAGTGATTATCCTCGGTAGAACCGGTACGGTCATTCAGGTGCTGGCTCTCGATGAGGAAGTTCTCCCGTATCCAGGTCGGGCCGGTAGAGCCGCTATTAAAACCGGTGGCATAAGAGTACTGCTGGGCAGGCGTGCTGGCGTTAGCGCTGAGCGCCGGGAATAGAAAGCTGGCGAGCGTAATACCGGCGCCTACCGTGATCAGGATGCTGACCCTTTTCATAATTCCTTCTCACTGAGCGTTAGCGACAGGTGGAGTAATCAACTGCTGTATAGGCTCAGCTTGCGTCGGGAGAATAGCGGCACGGTTTCCCGGACGGTTGCGTTCTGGTTGCACGCGCAGGAAAGGCTGCGGGTCGAGGACCGGCGTGATACGACAGTCCGGTGAACTCAAAGCGGCAGATCATTGTTAAGGCCATGGCCGTCATCAGGAGGCCGCGAGATGGGGCGCTGCTGGTATCTGAGCCGGCCGACGGGTCGTTTCAGCGACCGCTCGGCGGCCATGTCGAGTTCGGTGAGTATGCGCTGGACACGATCCACCGGGAGTTCGGCGAGGAGATCGGGCAGCGGCTGACCGAGGTCCGGCGGATCGGCGTGCTGGAAAACATCTTTCCGTGGCAGGGCGGCACCGAGCACGAGGTGGTATTCATCTACACCGCCGCCTTTGCCGACGCGGCGGCTTATGAGATCCAGGAGCAGGTCATCGCGGACGACACCGAGAACCGCGTGATCTGGCGTACGCCGGGGACGGTCAGTCCGCCGCTTTACCCGGCCGGACTGCCGGAGCTGATCGCGGGCGCATGAGCCTCGCCGGGCTCGGCGGGTTCGGGCTGGGCGGGTTCGGGCTGGGCGGCGCTGGCCTCGGTCATGACGGGTTTACGGGTGAGGCGGCGATCGATCCGGGATAGGGCGGGCAGGGCCAGGATGCCGCAGATCAGGGTGGGCAGGCCGCCGATGACCAGCGACCAGCGCGCTCCGGCGGTCTGCCCGACCCATCCCACGATGGGACCGCCGATAGGGGTTGATCCCAGCCAGGCCAGCCCCCACAGCGCCATGACCCGGCCGCGCATCTCCGGCTTGGCGGCCAGCTGGAGGGTGGTCTTGGCCAGGGAGTTGAAGGTGATGCTGCCGTAGCCGACGAAGAGCAGCGCCGCCAGCTCCAGGGCCATGGTCGGCGCGGCCGCCGCGGCCAGGATGGCGATGCCCCACCCGATGGCGGCCAGGCACAGGGCGCGGGCGCGGGGCCGCGGGCGCGCGGCCGAGATCAGGCCGCCGACCACCGCGCCGACTCCCATGACCGAGGCCATCACACCGTAAGCGGCGGCCCCGCCATGAAAGACCTTGCTGGCCATCAACGGCAGCGTCACCTGGAACTCCCACGCCAGGGTGCCGACCACGGCGATCAGGAGCAGCGGGATCAGCAGCTCCGGTGTCGAGCGCACGTACCGCAGACCCTGCCGCACCTGGCCTTTTTCCCTGGGCAGCCGCTTGGCGCGGAACAGCTGGGATTTGCGCATGGCCACGAGCGAGATCAGCACCGCCACGAAGGACAGCGCGTTGCAGGCAAAGCACAGGGCCAGGCCGATGGCCGCGGCGATCACCCCGCCGAGCGCCGCGCCGAAGACGCGGGCCATGTTCATGGACACCGAGTTGAGAATCACCGCGTTCGGCAGGTCGCGGGCGGAGACCATCTCGGAGATGAAGCTCTGCCGTGCCGGGTTGTCGAAGACGTTGACAAAGCCCAGCGCGACAGCCAGCAGGTAGACGATCCACAGCCGGATCGACCCGGTCGCGATCAGGACGGCGAAGGCCCCGGCCAGCAGCCCGGACAGCGTCTGGGTGACATACAGCACCCGCTGCTTGTCCAGGCGGTCCGCGAACAGGCCGCCGACCGGCCCGAAGATGAATATCGGCAGGAACCTGGCCGCGGTGGTCAAGCCCAGCTGCGTGCCGCTGTGGGTGAGATCCAGGACGAGAAATGACTGCGCAACGGTCTGCATCCAGGTTCCGGCGACCGAGATGAGCTGTCCGAAGAAGAACAGCCGGTAGTTGCGCTGCCGCAGCGAGGAGATCATCTGCCGCGGCTGGAACTGCGTGTAGCTGCCCGGAGAGGCCACGAAAACCGGCTCCCTCACATCGTCGTTTGCTTCTCGGCAACTATATCATTAGCTCTGCTAAGGAGTTAGCCTGGCGGGCAAGTGGGTGCGGAGGGGGGCGGGCAAGCTGGCAGACATGACCGTGGACAGCCAGCTTGCTATGACAGGGATAGCTGTCCACGATCATGGGCTGGGCTGGGCTGGGCTGGGGCTAGAGCGGACATTGTGTGTCGCCAGTGCCCCTCGGGGGGCAGTGGCGGCACACAATGACGGGGGCGGGGCTAGGACTGGTCGAGCTGGGCTAGTTCGGCGGGGGTGAGGGTGAGGTCGGCGGCCTGGGCCGAGTCGGTGATGGATTCGGGGCGGCTGGCGCCGGGGATCGGGATCACCACGGGGGCCTTGGCCAGCATCCAGGCCAGGGTGACCTGCTGGGGCGAAACCCCGTGCGCCTCCGCGACCTGCCGGAACGCGCTGTGCCTGGAGCCGAGCTGGCCGGCCCGGGCGATGCCGCCGAGCGGGCTGTAGGGCAGGAAGGCGATGCCGAGCTCGGCGCAGTGCGCGAGCTCATCCTCGCTGGAGCGGAACGCGGGCGAGAACTGGTTCTGCACGCTGGCCAGGTTCTGCTCGCCGAGGACCTTGCGGGCGATGTCGATCTGGTCGATGGTCGCGTTGGAGATGCCGGCCAGGCGGATCTTGCCCTCGTCGAGCAGTTCCTTCAGCACGCCGACGGACTCCGCGTAGGGCACCTTCGGGTCCGGCCGGTGGAACTGGTACACGCCGATGGCATCGGTGCCGAGCGCCTTCAGCGACGCCTCGGCCGCTTGCCGCAGGTGCGCGGGCGAACCGTCGACCTGCCAGGAGCCGTCGCCGGGACGGACGTGGCCGCCCTTGGTGGCGACCAGCACGTTGCTGGTGTCGCCGGGGTAACTGGCCAGGGCCTTGGCGATCAGCCGCTCGTT
>PMOU01000399.1:0-6129 GCA_003161205.1 Actinomycetota bacterium
GGCCGTCATGCGGGTCCCGGCGGCCAGGTGGACGCCGAACGCCCGATGGAACCCGTGGCCTCATTCGCCCAGCCGGGCTCGGCGGGTCCCGCGGCCGCCATTGGCTCCGCGGAGCCACCCGAGCAGGATGCGGTACCGCAATGGGCCGTACCCGAAGCGGACGAGGATGAGGATCTCCCGCGGCCCGGACTACGGCAGCCGCGAGAGGCGGGCGGCCGCGCGGTGCGGGCGGCGGCCNNGGTGCTGCTGGTCGGCGGCGGGCCAGGCCCGGCCGCCGTTACCCCGGGCTCGCTCATCACCACGTTCCAGCCGGGGGAGCTTCGCCAGGTGCCTAACGCGTGCGACTCCGTGCCGGCCGCCACCGTGCAGCAGTACCTGCCGGGAAAGGTCAGCCAGTCCTCTCCGCTGCCGGTCGACGGTGCCGCCGAATCTGCCTGTAACTGGACCGTCGACCGGGCGCCCGTCTACCGGCTGATGGAACTCAACATTCTCGCCTACGCGCCGAACGGCCTGGCCAGCGGCGACGGCAGCGCGACCAACGCCGCGACCGACGCGTACGATTCGACGTTGCAGGACACCACGGCCCCGCCGAAGGGCTCGCCTGATCCCCGCGCCACGGCGACGACGCTGCCCGGATTCGGGAACCAGGCGTTCAGCGCCCTGCAGGTGTTCCGCGTGGGCGGAGCGGTCACCGACGCGGCCACCGTGGTGGTGCGCTATCACAACGTCGTCGTGACGGTCACGCTGGACGGGCTCGAGCATTCCAACCACGGCTCTTACGGGCCGGTGTCCGGAACTCAGCTGTCGGCGGCCGCCCTGGCGTTCGCCCGCGACGCTGAGGCGGCCCTGCAATAGATCCGGTCTCCGGCAGGTGCTCAGGTTCGCGGCTTGGCTCAATGACGCCGCGCGCCCACTAGGCTTGTCGGCGTGCTTGTGGTCGGTTTTGATACGGCGACTCCCGCGGTGAGCGCGGCTCTCCATGACGGGGAGCGGATCGTCGGCGAAGCGTTCGCCGTCGATGCCCGGCGCCATGGCGAGCTGCTCGCGCCCATGATCGCGAAGGTCATGGCTGACGCGGGTGCGTCACGCGCGGATCTGACGGCCGTGGCCGTGGGAGTGGGCCCCGGGCCGTACACCGGCCTGCGGGTGGGCCTGGTGACCGCCCGGGTGCTCGGAGCCGTGCTCGGCATTCCCGTGTACGGCGTCTGCACCCTGGACGTGATCGCGGCCGCGGCGGAGGCCGGGGGACGCGAGTTCCTCGTGGCAACCGACGCGCGCCGAAAAGAGGTCTACTGGGCCCGGTACGACTCCGGGGGGCGACGGCGGGAAGGTCCGCTGGTCGGCACGGCCAGCTCGATCCCCGGCGCCGCGGGGCTCACTGTGGTGGGCCACGGCGGGCAGCTCTACCCGGAGGCTTTCGCCGAGGCGATCGGGCCTGCCTACCCCGATGCCCGGACCCTGTGCGCGGTCGTGGCGGCCCGGCTCAGCGAGCCAGCCGGACCGGATGGGCTGCTGGCGGCGGGACCGGGAGCCGCCCAGCCGCCGCTGCTGGCGGCGGACCCGCTTTACCTGCGGCGCCCCGACGCCAGGGAACCAGGGCCGCCCAAGCGGGTAACGCCGTCGTGAAGGTCAGCCGGCGTGATACCCGCGGGGCGCGGCTGCGGGGGATGAGCAAGCGTGACATGCCCGGGATCATGGCGCTGGAACGGGAGCTCTTCCCCGACGACGCGTGGACGCCTGAGATGTTCGCGGCGGAGTTCGCGCAGCCGGCCGCGCGCCGGTTCTACCTAGTGGCGGAGGAGGCAAACGCCCTGATCGGGTACGCGGGGATGATGTTCACCGGCGGACCGCAGGCCGATGTGGTGACGCTGGCGGTGGATCCGGCCTGCTGGGGCCAGGGGATCGGCACGGCGCTGCTCACCGCGCTGGTGGACGAGGCGGCAAAGCGCGGCTGCGCGGAGGTCTTGCTCGAGGTGCGCGAAGACAACCCCAGGGCCAGGCAGCTCTATCTGCGGCACGGCTTTTCCGAGGTCGGCGTCAGGCGCGGTTACTACCAGCCGTCCGGCGTAGACGCCGTGGTCATGCGGAAGGAAGTGGCGTGATGGCGTCCCCGCTCGTGCTCGGCATCGAGACGTCCTGCGACGAGACCGGCATCGGGCTGGTCCGTGGGCACGAGCTGCTCGCCGACAGCGTGGCCTCGAGCGTCGAGGAACACGCGCGGTTCGGCGGCGTCGTGCCCGAGGTCGCCAGCCGTGCGCACCTGGAAGCGATGGTCCCGGCCTTCGAACGCGCGATCGCGACGGCGGGCGTTCGCCCCGCTGACATCGACGCCGTGGCGGTCACCGCAGGTCCCGGGCTGGCCGGCGCCCTGCTGGTCGGGGTGGCGGCGGCCAAGGCGTTCGCGTTCGCGCTGGACAAGCCGTTCTACGGCGTCAACCACCTGGCCGCGCACATCGCGGTGGACCAGCTGGAACATGGCACGCTGCCGTCGCCGGCGGTGGCCCTGCTCGTGTCCGGCGGCCATTCCTCGCTGCTGCTCGTGCCGGACGTGGCCCAGGAGGTCATTCCGCTCGGTGCCACCATCGACGACGCGGCGGGCGAAGCGTACGACAAGGTGGCGCGGGTGCTCGGCATGCCGTTCCCCGGCGGGCCGCCCATCGATAAGGCGGCTCGCGACGGTGATCCCGCCGCGATCAGCTTCCCCCGCGGTAAGTACCACGATGGTTCGCTCGACTTCTCGTTCGCGGGCCTGAAAACGGCGGTGGCTCGCTGGGTGGAGGCGCGCCAGGCCGCCGGGGAGCCAGTCCCGGCCGCCGACGTGGCGGCGTCGTTCCAGGAGGCCGTCGCCGACGTGCTCACCCGTAAGGCGGTGCAGGCATGCCGGCAGCACGGCGTCACCGACCTGATCGTCGGTGGCGGTGTCGCGGCCAACTCCAG
This sequence comes from Actinomycetota bacterium, assembly GCA_003161205.1. The sequence continues at coordinate 2,938 of PMOU01000399.1, forward strand.
GCTCAGGTCACTCGCCGCGGAGCGCTGCGAGGCGGCCGGCATCAAGCTGCGGGTGCCCAGACCAGGCCTGTGCACCGACAACGGCGCCATGGTCGCCGCCCTCGGCGCGGAGATCGTGTCCCGCGGCGTCTCGCCTTCCCCGCTCGACCTGCCCGCCGACTCATCCCTCCCCGTTACCGAAGTCGTCGTCCGCTAGCGGGCCACGTCCATCATCGTGTGTCGTCACGACCCCTCTGAGGGAGTTCGCGACGCACGATCATGGCTGTCCCTTCCACCGGCCGTAGTGGATAACGTCGTCGGGGGAGCGGCGGCGGGACTTCAGGTCCCGCGGGGCGGGCTCGGCGTCGTGGCCGATGGCGATGGCGCCGATGGGCTCGTGATCGTCCGGGACGCCGAACGCCTCGCGGAACGGACCGACGGCTTCGGGCACGATGCCGAAGTACAGCGCGCCCAGCCCCTCGTCCACCACGGTGAGCAGGATCAGCAGCCCCGCCATGCCCGTGTCGATATGCCAGAACGGCACCGGCCAGCGCGCTTCGTCCCGGTCCGTCCAGCCCTTATCCGGCTGGGCGTACCGGTCCAGGTAGACCCGTTTTGATGACATCGGCACGATGACCAGGGGTGCTGCTGTCACCGACGGGGCGGCCGCCGCGCCGGCCACCGACCAGAAGCGCTTCAGGTCCTCCTCGCGGGTGAGCACGAGGAACGACTGGCCCTGGGAGAATCCGGCCGACGGACCCCGGACGGCGTTCGCCAGGATCCGGTGGAGGCTTTCCGGCGCGATCGGCTCAGCACTGAACTGGCGCACCATGTGCCGCCGCCGTATGACTTCGGAGAAGTCCACGGCCCGTTAGGCCTTCTTGCCGCGCCGCAGCAGATGCCGAAAACGCCGGGCGACCAGCGCAACCGCCGCCACCGCGACGGCGACCGGCACGACGCGCTTGAGGATCGCGGGACCGACCAGCCTGACCAGGTTGATGGAGTCCTCGTTCTGCGCCGCGGGCGGCACCGTCGCCGTCCGTACCGGCGCCGGGGCAGCGGCGGCCGGTTCGGTCGCACCAGGCACGGCGTCGGTGGCCACCGCGGAACCGATCGCCGCGCTGCCGTCTCCGGCGCTTTCCGCGCTGCTGGCCGGACTCGAACTGGCCGGGCCAGCAGCAGCCAGGCCAGCATCAGCCAGGCCAGCATCAGCCGCGTCGGAACCGGCCGCGCCCTCGGCAACGGCCGGGCCATCGGCGCTGTCCGGTCCGATCCCGCCATCGGAGATCATCTGGGCCAGGTTTTCCGCGAACTTCTCCACCAGCTTGCCGCCGACTTCGGCGATCACGCCCCGGCCGAACTGGGCCGGCCGCCCGGTCACGTTCATCGTGGTATGGATAAGGACCTGGGTGCCCTCCCCGGACGGCTCGAGCGACGCCCGGACAGCCGCGGAGGCGGTGCCGGCGCCACGGGTCTCCTTGCCGGAGGCGTCCACGACCACCACCCGGGCCTCGGGGTCACGCTCGGTGAATTTCGCGGTCCCGCGGTAGGTCAGCGACACGGGGCCGACCTTGACCTTGATGCGTCCGGTGACTACCTCGCCGTCGAACTCCTCGACGGTCGCGCCGGGCATGCACGGCGCGATCCCTTCCACGTCGAGCAGCACCTCCCAGGCGCGGTCCGGCGAGACGGGAACGGTAAAGGAGTGGTCGAGCTCCATGCTCATCAGCGGGTCACTCTCTCTGGCGGGATTCGATCAGTGAATTATGCCCGGTATCGGCCCGCATCGGCAAAAACCGAGGGAGCCGGTGAGGTCAGGCGGTGTCCAGCACCTGGAAACCTTCGGCCAGGCGGCCCTCGGGCAGGCCGGCTAGCTGAGCCGTGCGGGCGAGCCGCTCCCGCAGGCGTCCGGACAGGTCGTCCAGATGGCCGGTCTGGCTCTCGTGGGCGCGCAGCGCCGCGATCTTGCGCGGGAAGGTGGCGGTCACATCCACATAGTGATCGGGCGTCCCGCTGCCCGCGATCCAGACCTCCCGGACGGTCCAGGCGGCGAGGGCTTCACGTTCGCGCAGCTCGGGGAACGCGAACGGGTTGCGCGCATCCGGNNCCAGGTCCCGGCGCAGGTCCAGGGTGGCCTCGACCCGGCCGTCCGGGTAGCCCAGGAAGCGCACGTCTTGCACTCCGACGCACTTCGCCGCGGCGACCTGCTCGGCCCGGCGCAGGGCCGGCATTTCGGACCGGGGGAAATCCTCGTCGAAGCCGCCGGCGTCGCCATCGGTCACCACGCAGTAGATGACCTCGATCCCGGCTTCGGTCCACCGCGCCACCGTCCCGGCGGCACCGAAGTCGACGTCGTCGGGATGCGCGGTAATGGAAAGGATCCGGCTGATCTCGGCGTCGTCAAGCACGTCCGCCATCCTAACGGGACGACGGACGGGCCCGGTTCGCCGCGGCCGCTCAGCTCTCGTCAGGCACCAGGGTCGGGGTACCCCTGGTCAGGGTCTGCTTCTTGAAGAACGCGGGCGCGGTCACCCGCATGAAGATGAATCCGAGTACGCCCACCAGCGCGGCCGCGACCGCGATGACGAAGATGCCGCCGACCTCCCAGCGCAGGCCCGGCACGGTCCAGCTGGTGAGGCTGTTGGTCGCCACCCAGTCGCTCTGCAGGCTGTAGATGCCGGCCGCGTACATGATCAGGCCGCCCAGGAAGGGCAGGATGCCCTGCATCCACAGGTTGCGGGCGCTGCTGGTCAGGGTCTTCCGGTAGTACCAGACGCAGGAGAAGGCGGTGAGTCCGTAGTAGAAGGCGATGTAGAGCCCGATGGCGGTCACCGCGTCGCCGATCGGGTTACCGCCGGCAATGTAGTTCAGCACGACGTAGAGAATGATTGAGACGAGGCCCATCGTGATGGTGGAGACGGTCGGCGTCAGGTACCGGGGATGGATCTTGGCGAAGGCCGCGGGGATGGCCTTGTAGGCGGCCATCGACAGGGTGGTCCGGGCGGTCGGCAGGATCGTCGTCTGCGTCGAGGCAGAAGCCGAGGTCAGCACCATCAGGATGAGCAGCCGGGACAGGAACGTGCCGAACCCGCTGGTCCCGAAGATCGCCGAGCCCGCGACCGACAGCACGTCGAACTCATGCGCTTGGTTGGCCAGCCCGATGCCCTTGGTGCCGGTCCCGGCGAAGGCCTGGATGCCGAAGATGACGATCAC
>PMOU01000399.1:6156-6331 GCA_003161205.1 Actinomycetota bacterium
CAGCCCCAGTAGATGAACAGCATGAGGATAATCCCGGTGACGAAGTCGGACAAGGTCAGACCGCCGCCGAACGGCCACAACCAGCCGAAGCTCGGGGGGACCGACCCGGCGGGGTGGCTAGCCTCGGTCTTGACCAGCGCGGTCACCGCCAGCACGAGGAGCATGATGATCTCGA
>PMOU01000476.1 GCA_003161205.1 Actinomycetota bacterium
GTGTCGAGCAGCTGACCGCGGGAGAGCCGGGTGTAGACGGCGGCCTGCACGGCCGCCAGCGTGATCCAGGGCAGGAGCATGTGCCCGGCCCACGTGCTGAGCCCTTGGGAGGGCCCGGAGTAGCCGGTCTGGATCCAGTGGACCCCGTGCTGGTTGAGCGGCACGAACACGACCAGGATGAGCAGCTCCCCGATCACGAAGACCGGCATCGACAGGCCGATGAGCACCGCGACGTTGGAGAACCTGTCGAACAGGCTGCGGGCCTTGGTGGCGCTGATGATGCCGACCGTCAGCCCGGCGACCAGCCACAGGATCACGCCGCCGACCACCAGGGAGAGCGTGGGCGGCAGATCCTGCTTCAGCATCGTGTCGACCGACTCGCCGGTGAAGTAGGAGAAACCGAGGTTGCCTTGCACCAGGTGATCCAGGAAATGCCAGTACTGCACCATGATCGGCTGGTTCAGGCCAAGGTTCCTGATCACCTGGTTGATCACCTGGGGAGTAGCCGCGCGGCCAGCCAGCTGCCGCGCCACCGTGTCCACCGGGCGGGCGAAGAACAGGAAGAACGCGGCCGTCGAGACCAGCCAGATCACCACGATGCCGGTCAGCACGCGCCGGATGAGGAAACCGAGGAGGGCCATGTCAGTCCTCTCCCGGACGGGTGGCCAGGGAGTCCGCGCCGGGCACGCCGGAACCGCTGCTGATGACAGGCGGCCGGCCGGCGCGCCGTCGGCTGCGCCCCCCGCGTCCGCGCCGGCCCGCCAGGACCCGTTCGGTGCGGGGGTCCATCGCGTCCCTGATGCCGTCGCCGAGCAGGTTGAAGGCGAGCGTGGTGATGAGCAGCGCGGCCGCCGGGAACACCACGTACCACCAGGCCACCTGGTAAAAGTTCTGCGCGTCGGCCAGGATGTCGCCCCAGCTGGCCGTGGGGGGCTGGATGCCCAGGCCCAGATAGGAGAGCGTGGCCTCGAAGACGACCGCGGTCGGGATGTACAAGGTGGCGAGCACGAGCACCGGTGCCAGCAGGTTAGGCAGGATGTCGATGAACATAATCCGGAACGGCCCGGCCCCCAGCGACCGGGCCGCCTCGATGTATTCCCTCTCCTTGATCGACAGGGTCTGGCCGCGCACGATCCGGGCGATGGCGGCCCAGGAGAAGAACGCGATGACCCCGATGATCACGGGCAGGCTCGGGCCGAGCACCACCGCGAGCGCCAGGGCCAGCACGACGTAGGGGAAGGCGAGCACCGCGTCGGTGAACCGGCCGAGCACCTGGTCGACGAACCCGCCGAAGTACCCGGCGATCAGGCCGACGGCCACCCCGGCGATCGTGCCGATGGCGGTGGTGACGAATCCGACGAACAGCGAGATGCGCGCGCCGTACAGGATCCGGATGAACAGGTCACGGCCGGTGCCGTCGGTGCCGAGCCAGAACCCGGCGGTGCCCGGCGGCACCGGGTTGCCGGCCGCGGTCTCACCCTGGTTCGGGTAGGCGGTGTTCGGCGGATGGTGGGTGATCGCCACGAACAGCGGCGCGGCGATCGCGAGCACGATGATGACCAGGATAACGACCAGGGACGCCATCGCCACCTTGTCGTGCCGCAGCCGGCGCCAGGTCAGCTTCCACTGGCTGCGGCCCTCCACGACGGGGGCATCGGAGGCGACCTCTTCGGCGACGACTTCCAGTCCGGTCAGGCTCATGTCGGTTCGCTCCTGCCCGCGGTGCCGGTAGCGGCGTTCGCCGTGGCGAGGTTCTCGCCCGCCTCGACCGGGAAATGGCAGGCGGTCAGGTGGTCCGGCGGATCGCCTGCCTTGGCCTCAAGCGGAGGTTCCTGCTCGCCGCACAGCGGCTGCGCCTTGGGGCAGCGCGGGTGGAAGCGGCAGCCGGAGGGCGGATCGATGGGGGACGGCACGTCCCCGGTCAGGATGATCCGCTGCCGGGCCGCGGCCGCGTCCGGGTCGGCGGCCGGCGCGGCGGACAGCAGCGCCGCGGTGTACGGATGGCGGGGCGAGGTGTAGACCGCATTTTCGGGTCCGGACTCGCCGATGCGGCCCAGGTACATGACCGCGACCGAGTCGCTGACGTGCCGCACGACCTCCAGGTCGTGGGCGATGAACAGGTAGCTGAGCCCGAAGTCCTGCTGCAGGTCGGCGAGCAGGTTCAGCACCTGAGCCTGGATCGAGACGTCCAGCGCCGACACCGGCTCGTCGCAGATGATCAGCTGCGGCCGCAGGGCCAGCGCCCGCGCGACCCCGATGCGCTGCCGCTGCCCGCCGGAGAACTCGGCCGGAAACCGGTTGTAGTGCTCCGGGTTGAGTCCCACCCGCTCCATGAGTTCCTGCACCTGGCGCTTGCGCTCGGTGCCGGTCGCGGTCTTGTGGATGGCGAAGGGATCGCCGATGATCGCGCCGACGCGACGCCGGGGGTTCAGCGAGCTGTACGGGTCCTGGAAGATCATCTGGATCTCCCGGCGCACCGGGCGCATGGCGCGGCGGGACAGGTTCGTGATGTCCCGGCCGTTGAACGTCACCCGGCCCGAGGTAACCGGGATCAGGCCCGCCACGCAGCGCGCCAGCGTGGACTTGCCGCTGCCGGTCTCGCCGACCAGGCCCAGGGTCTTGCCGCGCGGGATGGACAGGGACACGTCGTCGACCGCCTGGACCTGGCCGACCGTGCGCCGGAACAGGCCGCTGGAGCGGACGGGAAAGTACTTGACCAGGTTCTCGATCCGGACGAGCACGTCGCCGTCGGGGTCCGGCGTGGCGGGTCCCGGGTCGGCCGAGATCGCGCTCATCCGGCCACGCTCCCCTCAGA
>PMOU01000320.1 GCA_003161205.1 Actinomycetota bacterium
CGGACGCCGGCGAGGCGGGCAGGCCGCCCAAGTACGACTGGTCACAGGCCGAAGACGAGCTGCGCGACGTGCTGCCCGCGATGTTCGTCGGGGAAGGCGAGACGGCGGACTCGGCCTCGGCGGGCATCGACGAGGCGGACGCGTACGACGCCGAGCACGCCGGCCTCACGCTGGCGGACGTGGCCGGGATGACCGAGGTGAAGCAGCGCCTGGAGGCGGCNNCTGCTGCTCTACGGTCCGCCGGGGTGCGGCAAGACGTTCATCGCCCGCGCGGTGGCGGGCGAGCTCGGCGCCAAGTTCATCGCGGTGTCGTTCGCGGACATCATCGACATGTTCGTGGGGCAAAGCGAGCGGAACATCCACGAGCTGTTCGAGATCGCCCGGCGGAACGCGCCCTGCGTGCTGTTCCTGGACGAGGTCGACGCGATCGGGCAGAAACGCTCGCAGCTGCGGCACACCCCGATGCGCAGCGCCGTCAACCAGCTGCTCCTGGAGCTGGACGACGTCGCGGGCAACAACGAGGGCGTGTTCCTGCTCGCGGCGACCAACCACCCGTGGGACGTGGACAGCGCGCTGCGCCGGCCCGGCCGCTTCGACCGGACGCTGCTGGTCCTGCCGCCGGACGGCTCCGCCCGGGAGGGGGTGTTCCGCTACCACCTGAAGGACCGCCCGGTGGCCGGCATCGACCTGGCCAAGCTGGCCAAGCAGACCGACGGTTACTCCGGCGCGGATATCGCCCACATCTGCGAGACGGCGGCCGAACGGGCCCTGATGGACTCGGTCCGCCGCGGCGAGCCGCGGATGATCGGCACGCCCGACCTGGAGGCGGCGATCGCCGAGGTCAAGCCGTCGCTGGGCGCCTGGTTCGATACCGCCCGCAACGTGGCCCTGTTCGCCAACGAAGGCGGAACCTACGACGATCTGGCGGCCTACCTGCGCAAGCGCCGGCTGATTTGAGCTGGCGCCGGTGATCGAGCTGCGGCAGGAGCTGGCGCGCGCGTCGGCGATGCTTGACGTCAAGCGCTTCGGGGAAGCCTCCGAGCTGCTCGCCCGGGTAGTGTCCGCCGAGCCGGAGAGCACCCGGGCCTGGTGCCTGATGGCCCGCGCGCACCTGGGCGCGGACCGCTACGCCGACGCGTGCGCCGCCGCCAACCGGGCGGTGGCCCTGGACCCCACTGACGAGTGGCCGCACCGCCTGGCCAGCAACGCCCTGGTCCACCTGGGTAACTACCCGCGTGCCCTGCGGGCCGCGTACGAGTCGCGCCGCCTCGCGCCCAGCTACTGGCAGACGCACGTGTGCGTCGCCCAGGCCGCCCTGGCGGCCCAGCGACTCGACATCGCGACCGAGGCGGCGACCCGGGCTCGCGGCCTGGCCCCGAACGAGCCGGACGTCCATTTCCTCTCCGGCAAGGTGAGCCTGGCCCGCGGTGACCTGGCGGCGGCCCACGAGCACCAGGAGCGAGCCCTCGCCCTTGATCCCGCGCACAGCGGCGCCATGAACGAGCTGGGCCGGATCAGGCTCAGGCGGCATGACACGGCCGGCGCGATCAGGCATTTCATCAGCGCGGCCCGCTCCGCGCCCGACGAGCGGATCTACAGCCGCAACATCGACGTGGTGCTGCTGCGGACGGTGTCCCGGACGATCTACGTGTTCACGCTGATCGCCCTGGTCCTGATCTGGGTCCCGGCGGTCACGCACGTGGACCGGCTGCCCTTCGTGATCGGCCTCGCCGCGCTGGCCGCGGTCACTGTGGCGTGCTTCGCCTGGATGGTGCTCCGGCTCCCGCGTGAGGCGCGCCTGCTGGTCCGCCGGACCCTGCGCGCGCCTCGCGTCACCGCGGCGCTNNCCGGTCGCGGTCGTCATCACCGTGGCCGCCCGGCTGGCCGCGTTCGCCGCCCTCCGCGCCGCCGCCAGAAAGCCCTAGCCCCGCCTGGCCCCCGGCAGGCAGCTGATCTAGGCCGTTTCCATTGTGATCGTCATTTGCGGAGTGGCCGGGCCCAGGCGCAGCATCCTGGCTTCGGCCGAGTCACCCTCTTGGCGCCGGTAACAATCGGCCAGCACCTCGGGACTGACCAAGACCGGCGTGTCAGTGATCGCGGCCAGATTCAGCGCATCGCTCGGGCGGGCGTCCACAGACCGCATGCCAAGCGGCCCCTCGACCTGGACCGTCGCGGCGTAGGCACCCTCCACCACGCGGTCGACCCGCACCTGGCTGATACGGCCGCCCAGGGCTCGCACCAGCGCCGCGGCGAAGTGATACGTCATCGGACGGCCAAACTCCAGACCCTGCAAGCGGGCGGCCAGCCAGAACGCTTCCGTCTCCCCGATCCCGATGACAAGGTGCCTGTCGCCCGACGCCTCGTCCAGCACCACGCAACGGAAATGCTCCTCGGCCAACGGCGGTCCGAAGCCGACGACCTTGGCGATCCGCATTTCGATGAAGCCGACATCGGTAGTCGCGAACATGACGGCTTCCCTTCTCGCTCCTTTGACCAGGCTATGACCTGCCGCCAACCGCTTAGCGGCTTCTTCAGCCTCCCCTGCTGCACGCGAAGGGCGACATTCTGTCAGACCCCCTGCGTACGCTAGAACCTAGGTTCGATTAATTGTCCCGGGAGGTAATCATGACTGTACGGCGCAGGCAGCGGGTGGACGAGGCCACGCTGATCGAACTGTTGATGAAGAACGATTATGCCGGCCTGGCGAAGCTGACCGGCTCCACCATCGAGGAGATCGAGCGCAAGCTTGACGGAAGGGACGACCAATACGACGTGCTCGACGATGACGAGGGTGACGACTTCTTCTTTGACGAGGCGGACGACGACGATGAGGAAGGCTGGTAACCAGGCCTGCGTGTGCTTGTGCGCTTTCGGGCGGGCAAGAGAGGGACCAATGCCACACCGATTCTGGCAGAAGCCGGGATGTGAGGGTGCGCGTCAACCTTCCCGCGAGTTACGATACATCTCGTTCGCTCCGTCACGCGAAGGGGAATGGGATGACGATGGCCGACGGGAGTGCCGCGGCGGGCGGCAGTCCGGCGATCCGCGCTTCTGACCGGGACCGGGACGCAGGTCTGCAGCGGGTGCAGGAGGCGTTCNNGGTTCGCGATCGCGCTGAAGAGCTCGGTCCGCCGGGCCGGACGCTGGCGGGTGCCCGAGCGGTACACGACCGTGGTCTACAAGGGCGACGGCTGGCTCGACCTGCGGGCGGCCGAGCTCAGCGGCCCGGTCACCACATTCGTCGCCGTGGCCTACAAGTCCAGGATAATGATCTTGGTGCCGCCGGGCGTCCGGGTCGAGATGACCGGCTTCGGCGTCACCCAGGGACTGGCGGACGAAGAGGATCCCGGCTACCGGCTGCCCGTCGACGCCCCGGTGATACACGTGCGCGGCCTCGCCTACAAGGGCACGGTCGAGATCACGACGCGTCCGCCGGAGCGTCCCGCCCTTCGCCGGTAGCCGCCGCGGCGGCCCCGGCCAGCCGCCCGCTGAGCCGGGCGCCGGGGTTGAGTGCGGCTAGCTGCCCGGCGAGATCCTGCCCGGCGGTCACGAGGCCGCCATCGCCGAGGGCGGCGAGGGCGGCGAGGCCGTCGAGGATGAAAACGGCGCGGACCGTGGCACCGGTGATCCGGGTCCGGACGCACTGCCGCCAGTTCCAGCAGCGGCAGGTCACGCCGGCGTCATCGCGCCAGACCACCTCGCCGGGTTCGGGGTGCTCGGTGACGGGCTGCCCGTCACGGGTGGTGTCGAACGGCTCGTCCCCGGACGCACGCACCAGGCGGGCGGGCCCGACGTACTGGCCGAGGTCTTCGCCGCCGATAGGTAGCAGGTGCTTCACCGACATCGCGTTATAGATGTCCGTGAGCCGGTCGATCCGGGGCAGACCGGCCTCCACCCGCCGCAGCAGGGCCTCCACGCTGGGCCGGGTCCGTTTCGGCTTGGCCCCGAAGGCCTGGTACGCGACCCGCCAGGCATCGACCGGCGCGAGCTCAGCGGCGGGCCGGCCTGCGAGCGCGGCGCGGGCGGCGGCTTCGGCCTCGCTGAGCAGCGCGTCGGTGGCCTGGTCGGTCGGCCCGGGGCGCAGGTCCTCGGCGACGATGATCAACGCGGTGTAGTCCGGCCGCAGTTCCGCCACCGGGTCATCGATCGTCGCCAGGTCGAGCCAGCGCCTGGCTGCCGGGCCCGCGGCCCGCTCAGTGTTGCCCAAAATCGTGTTGCCCAAAATCGTGTTCTCTAGCATCCTGCCGAAAATATAGTGCACCGGAGGGCGACGCGCCGCCGTCGCGGCCGCCCGGCGGGACGTACCCGGCGTGGCAAGATGGGCACCGTGACGTGGAAAGCCCCGGATGTGGAACGGCCGGAAGACGGACCTTCGGCTGGACCCGAGCGACCTCTGCTGCAGGCGTTCCTTGACTGGCACCGGGCGACGCTGCTCTACAAGTGCGCCGGGCTGACCGGCGAGCAGCTCGCCGAGCACACCGTGCCGCCGTCGGGACTGTCCCTGCTCGGGCTGATCCGCCACATGACGAAGGTCGAGCGCACCTGGTTCCGCCAGCGGTTCGCGGGTGAGCAGGTCGATTCGCCGTTCGGCGATGACAATCAGGCTGACTTCGAGCAGGTCGACCCGGCCCGCGCGGCCGGGGATTACGCGCGGCTGACCGAGGAATTCAAGCTGGCCGATGCGGCCGTGGCCAACGCGTCCCTGGAGGACACCTTCACCCACCGGGGCGAGGTCATGTCGCTGCGCCTGATCTACCTGCACATGATCGAGGAGTACGCCCGGCACCTGGGCCACGCCGACCTGCTCCGCGAGCAGATCGACGGCGCCACCGGCGAATGACGCCGCCGGTTACCAGGCGGCAAAGTTGACGTACTGACCGGCCGGGAGCGCGGGCAGCGGCGTGAACTGGCCTGGGTCGTAGCCGCCGACGTCAAGCCAGCCGAACTGGGAGCCCTGGACCAGGGCGTACCGGCCCTGCGACCCCAGCGACAGCACACCGAGGCTGTCCTCCAAGGTGATGACAGTGACCTGGTTGTACCGCCCCGTCTGGGTGCGGAGCAGCCGGACCAGCCTGCCGGTGGAGGCCTGGAGCTCGGCGACCTGCACGACGACGGTGTGGGTCTTGGCCCGTGGAGTCAGATCACGCCAGGTGACCACGATGACATCGCGCCCGTCGGGCGTGATCAGCGCGCTCACGATGGAACCGGCGCCGACCACTCCGCTCGGGACGATCACCGTCCGCCCCATCAGGCTGTCGCCGGGCGCGGCGGTGTCGAGCAGCAGGATTCCCCGCGGCGCGGCCATGAGGCCCGACTGGTCGGCGTTCAGCCAGGTGAACGCGATCAGCCGGCTGCCGTCCGCCCAGGAGGGCGGCCCGGGAATATACACGCTGTGGGCCGGCGCGGTCCAGGTCCGGATGGCCCCGGTGGCCAGGTTGAGGACCTGAAGGGCGCCGACGACGTCCGGCGAGGAGTCGTTCTGCAGCGAGACGGCGAGCAGCTTGCCGTCGGGGGACAGCGCGATGCCCTCCGTGGTCTCGTCGGGCATCGGAGCGGGTGCCAGCTCGGTCAGGGGGCCGGGCTGGCCGGCCGCGGAGATAGCGAACCGGAACAGGCGGAGATCCGAGCCGATTGAGGTTGGTCCCACGCTTCCTTGGACTCCGATGATGAAGCTGCGGTCATCGGCGGCGGCGGTGACGAAGGTGCCGCCAGAGTCGGCCCACTCCACCGGGTTGGCCGACGGCAGCGGGACGGTACCGGTGACCTGCCCGCTGGCGGACGCACGGACCACCGCCTGTACCCCGCGGCCGTCGGTGGTAGAGCTGGTCGTGACGTAGAAGCGCGGCAGGCCGGCCAGGGCTGATCGGGAGACGGCGGGCTTGCGGGCGGCGGCCTTGTGGGCCGTGGTCAGGCCCGCGACCAGCGCGGCCGCCGTGATGACGGCGATCACCGCGGCCGCGGCCGTGAACGGGAGCAGACGCGGCCGCCAGCTGGACCGCCGGGTGAGCCGCCGGGTGGGGGCCTGGAGCGGCCTGAGCCGTTCGGGCTGGACCTTCTGAGCCTCGTGCGTCAGCTCCTCGCGGAGCAGGTTCTCGACGTCAGGCATGCCTCACGCCTCCTTTGCGGAGCGGGACGGGAGGATCCGGGCCAGCGCATCGAGGCCGCGGGAGGCGGTCGAGCGGACGGCGCCCTGGCTGATGTGCAGCGTGGCCGCCGCGTCGGCCACGCTCATGTCCACGTAGTAGCGCAGGGCGAGTACCTCGCGCTGCCGGGCAGGCAGCCTGCGGAACGCCTCGATGAGCTCGCTGCGCTGCTCGAAACCGGCGGCGGCGTCGGCGCCGGCATGACTGGACGCGGAGATCCGGCCCTCGTGCCTGCGGGCGACCGACCGCCGGCGCAGCACGGACCGGCTGCCGTTCAGCACGGCGGACCGCGCGTAGTCCAGGGCACTCGACTGCTTGCGCAGGGTCCGCCACCGCCGGTGCAGCTGCTCGAAGGCGTCCTGCACGACGTCTTCCGCGGTAGCCAGGTCACCCACGATCAGCACGGCCAGCCGGACCAGTTCCAGGTGATGCGCCCGGAACAGCTCGGTCACATACCAGGCTGGGTCATCCGCCTCGCCGTCATAGGCAGCCTGCTCAGGCCATGGCCCCGGGCTGCGGATGACATCCGCCGGATCAGCTTCCATACTTCAGAGACGTTCAGCTCACGCCTTACGCTGCGATGCCAGGTCACGAATCGGCGACAGCCGGGCGCGGCATCATGGGTCGATGATGGCGGACGGGCCGGTATAGACGGCGCGGGGGCGCAGTGGACCGCCGCCTGTGTAGGCCTCGAGGGCGTGGGCGATCCAGCCGGCCGTGCGGGCGACCGCGAATATCGCCTCCCCGGCGCCGGTGACCATGCCCGCCACGCGGACCAGGGTCGCGACGGCGAAGTCGATGTTCGGCTCGGGCAGCGACTTTCGGCTGACCTCGGCGAGCACAGCTTCGGCCACCGCGAGCTGCCCGGACTTCGGTGCGGCGCGGCGGACGAGACCGAGCAGCACGACGGCGCGCGGGTCGCCGCCCCGGTACACGAGATGGCCGAAGCCCGGTATCTTCTCACCGCGCCGCAGCAGTTCACCCACCACCCGGGGCACGTCCTGCGGGCCGCGGGCGGCAGCGATCAGGGTTTCCACGCCCAGGGACG
>PMOU01000412.1 GCA_003161205.1 Actinomycetota bacterium
GGCATTCGCCGGGCGGCTCGACCGCCTTATGACGCCACTGCAGCAGCCGCTGCGTCTGGGTGAACGAGCCGGCCTTCTCCACGTGGCTCGCCGCGGGCAGGAAGAACACCTCGGTCTCGATGTCCTCGGTGCGCAGCTCACCGGAGGCGATCTCGGGGCCGTCCTTCCACCAGGTGGCCGACTCGATGAGGTTGAGGTCGCGGACCACCAGCCACTTCAGGTGGGACATGGCCAGTCGTTGCATCCGGCCGTTCGCCGAGCCGACGGCCGGATTCTGGCCGAGGAGGAAGTAGCCCTCCACCTGGCCGGCCAGCATGGCGGTCACGGTCTGGTAGGTACCGTGCGGGCCGGTCAGCCGGGGCAGGTAGTCGTAGGCCCAGTCGTTGTCCTCGCGGGCGGCGTCCCCCCACCAGGCTTTGAGCAGGCTCACGGTGTAGGCATCGGCGTCGGTCCAGAACCCCTTTTGTTTCTTCGACGCGATCGACTCCAGGTACTCGGCAAGGGTGTCGTGCCGTCCGGCCCTGGGCATCGGCAGGTAACCCGCGAGGAGGTTGAACAGCGTCGGGATGTCGGTCGAGCCCTGGATGCTGGCGTGGCCCCGCAGGGCCATGATGCCGCTGCCCGGGCGGCCCACGTTGCCCAGCAGCAGCTGCAGGATCGCCGCGGTGCGGATGAACTGCGCACCCAGGGTGTGCTGGGTCCAGCCGACGGCGTAGGCGAAGCAGGTGGTCCGCTCGCGCCCGGAGTTCTCGGTGATCGCGCGGGCGAGGTAGGCGAAGTCCTCGACGTCGATGCCGCAGACGTCGCGGACCATCTCCGGGGTGTAGCGCGCGTAGTGCCGCTTGAGGATCTGGAACACCGTGTGCGGGTGCTGCAGGGTCTCGTCGCGCCGCTGCCGGGCGTGCTCCAGCGGCGGGCCCCCGCTGCCGTGCTCGTCACCGGCCGCGCGGCCCGCGGCGCTGGCGCCGTGCTCGTGGTCACCGCCGGGTGACTCCACGCCGTCGCCGCCTGGCTCGGCGTACGCCCACGTGGCCGGGTCGTACTGCCCGGTCTCGGGGTCGAAGCCGGAGAACAGCCCGCCCAGATCCTCGGTGTCGCGGAAGTCCTCGTTCACCAGGGTCGCGGCGTTGGTGTAGGCGACGACGTACTCCTTGAACCACAGGTCGTTGGTGAGCACGTGGTTGATCAGGGCGCCGAGCAGCACCACGTCGGAGCCGGCCCGGATCGGGATGTGCTTGTCAGCGATCGCCGAGGTACGGGTGAAGCGCGGGTCGACGTGGATGATCTTCGCCCCGCGGGCCTTGGCCTCCGCCACCCACTGGAAGCCAACGGGATGGCACTCGGCCATGTTGGATCCCTGGATGACGATGCAGTCGGCGTTGGCCATGTCCTGCAACGATTGCGTGGCGCCGCCGCGCCCGAACGAGGTTCCCAGACTGGGAACGGTGGCGGAGTGTCAAATGCGGGCCTGGTTCTCGATCTGGACTGCGCCGGCCGCCGTGAAGAGCTTCTTGATGAGGTAGTTCTCTTCGTTGTCCAGCGTCGCGCCGCCCAGCGAGGCGATGCCCATCGTGCGGCGCAGCAGCCGGCCCTTCTCGTCAACCTGCTGCCAGCCGTTGCGGCGCGCCGTAACGAACCGGTCGGCCACCATGTCCAGGGCGGTGTCGAGGTCGAGGCGCTGCCACTCGGTGGCGCGAGGGGCACGGTAGAGCACGTGAGTTTGCCGGCCGGGAGAGTTGACGAGTTGCTCGCTGGCCGCCCCCTTCGGGCACAGCCGCCCGCGCGAGATCGGGGAGTCCGGGTCGCCCTCGATCTGGACGACCTTCTCGTCTTTCACGTAGACGCGCTGACCGCAGCCCACGGCGCAGTAGGGGCAGACGCTCTGCACGACACGGTCGGCGGTCGCCGTCCGCGCGGTGAGGTCGCGGGTGTGCTGGGAGGTCACGGCCGGACCGCGACCGAGCAGGTCGCCAGAGCGCACCTGCCGTACCACCGGCCACTCCAGGGGGCTCCATCGTCGTGCCATCTTCCGAAGCTAAACCCTTCGCATACCCGGTGGCAACGATGCGGTCATCTCCAAGCAGATGTGTCACCTGGGCAGGGTGAGAACCGGCGCGGTTCATGGGGATATACGGTGCGCTCCGGTGTAGACGTTCATCGACCGGCCGCGCAGGAAGCCGACCAGGGTGAGGCCCGTCTCATCGGCCAGCTCGGCCGCGAGCGAAGACGGTGCGGAGACGGCGGCCAGCAGCGGGATGCCGGCCAGCACGGCCTTCTGCACCAGCTCGAACGACGCCCGGCCGCTGACCAGCAGGACGCTGCCGGCCAGCGGCAGGCGGTCTTCGAGCAGCGCCCATCCCACCACCTTGTCGACGGCGTTGTGCCTGCCGACGTCCTCGCGGACGGCTATCAGCTCGCCCGTCGCGGTGAACAGCCCAGCGGCGTGCAGGCCGCCGGTACGGGAGAACACCCGCTGCGCGTCGCGCAGCCGATCCGGCAGGCAGGCGAGCACGGCCGGGTCGAAGCGCGCCTGGTCGGCGGCCAGCGCCGCGTGCGGCAGCACGCAGATGTCCTGGATGCTCGTCTTCCCGCAGACCCCGCACGCGCTCGTGGTCATGAAGTTGCGCCGGGCACCCGGCGTGACGGTAACGCCCGCCGCCAGGGTCACGTCGGCGATGTTGCCGAGCCCGTCATGGTCGCCGTGCCCGCAGGCGGTCCCGTCGCACAGCTTGATCTCGGCGATGTCCTCCCGGGACCGGACGATCGCCTCGCTCGCCAGGAACCCGGCGGCGAGCTCGATATCATCGCCCGGAGTCCGCATCGTCATGGTCAGCGCGGCGCCGTCTACCCGGATCCCGAGCGGCTCCTCGCTCGCAAGCAGGTCAGCGCGAGGCTCCGTCCCGCCGGGCCGGCCCTCGTCAGGCAGCGTTAGCCGGAGCACCCGCCGCCGCGCAGTACGCTCAGGCACCCAACCGCCCTTCCGCCCGGCCCCGCCATCCAGGGTATGGCGTGGCGGTACTGAATGTGGCGCCCGCTATCGCGGCGCGCTTAGCCGACGCGGGAATCGTCAGCGAGCCAGCGTTGCTAGCCGAGGGCGGCCAGGCCCAGCAGGTCCACGCAGGTCCTGTCGTGAATCTTGACGAAGACCATCAGCACGCTGTCGCACGACCGGCAGCGGACGACCGTGCCGGGCGCCCGCAGGTAGACCGCGAGCTCGGCGATCTGGCGGGCGGCGCCGCAGCTTCCGCAGACGCTCGCGGCAGCGGTCATCTCGGCGCCGAAGATCTCATGCAGCAGGCCAGCGATGGCGTTACCGTCGACTGCTTCCATCATGTTCCTCCCGTGGCGCCGAACCGCTCGGTCTTCACCCGCTCCGGCGGGTAGCCGGACCGCACCAGGGCCTGCGACACCGCCTCAACGAAGCTGGTCGGCCCGCACACGTAGGCGAGGGGCATCGCGGCGGCCGGCCAGGCCACCTCGGCGAGCAGGGCCGCGTCCGCCCGCCGCGCGTAGCCTGACCAGCCCGGCGGCTGGCTGCGGGTCAGCGTATGGATGACCTCGACGCCACTCGCGAGCTGGTCGAGCTCGGCCCGGTAGATCACGTCGTTCAGCGTGCGGGATGAATACAGCAGCCGGACCG
>PMOU01000438.1 GCA_003161205.1 Actinomycetota bacterium
GGCCTAGGCATCGAGATGGAACGCCCGGGGCTGCGGATCGAGCGGCTGGCGGAGACCGTGGAGGTGCTGCGGGCGCACTGGGCGGGAGAGCCGCTGGACATCAAGCGCACGTTCGTCCGGGCTTCCGGCTTCGCCGGGCGGCCGCGGCCGGTGCAGCAGCCGTATCCCCCGATCTTCATCGGCGGCGGCGCCCCGCGCGTGCTGCGGCTGGCCGGCCGGCTGGCCGACATCGTGAGCATCAACTTCAACAACGCGGCGGGTCAGCTCGGCGCGGGCAGCGTAGCCAGCTCGACCCGGGACGCGACGCTGGAGAAAATCGGCTGGATCAGGGAGGGTGCGGGCGACCGGTTCGGTGACCTCGAGCTCGAGATCGCCGCCTACTTCATCGCGATCAGCGACGATCCGGCCGATGCTGTGGCCACGATGGCCGGGCGGTTCGGCGTGGCCCCGGAGGTGCTCGCCGAGCACCCGCACGCCCTGATCGGCTCGGTGCCCGAGATCTGCGACAAGCTTGAGCAGCGCCGCAGCGAACTAGGCGTCAGCTACGTCAACGTGGCGCAGCGCTCGATGGAGGCGTTCGCGCCCGTGGTGGCCCGGCTGGCGGGCACGTAGAGGAGCCGCGCTAGGCCGATGCGCGCACGATGAGGGCGTCTCCCTGGCCACCGCCGCCGCACAAGGCGGCGGCGCCCACTCCGCCGCCGCGGCGGCGGAGCTCCAGGGCCAGGGTGAGGACGATCCTGGCGCCGCTCATGCCCACCGGGTGGCCCAGGGCGATGGCGCCGCCGTTGACATTGACCCGGTCCGGGGACAGCCCGAGATCCCGCGTCGAGGCAAGGGCGACCCCGGCGAAGGCCTCGTTGATCTCGATCAGGTCCAGGTCGCCGAGGCCCAGGGCGCCGTCACGGCGCAGGGCGTCGCGGATCGCGTGGCCCGGCTGGTGCAGCAGCGAGGGGTCCGGTCCGGCGACGGTGCCGTAGCTGCCGATCTCGGCCAGCCATGGCAGGCCCTCGCGTTCGGCGCGGTCCTTGCTCATCACCACGACGGCGCACGCACCGTCAGACAGCTGAGACGCCGAGCCTGCGGTGATCGTCCCGTCGGTGCTGAACGCCGGGCGCAACCTGGCGAGCCGCCCGGCGGTGGTGCCGGGACGGATGCCCTCGTCTTCCTCCACCCGCACATCGCCATCGCGGCCGGGCAGGGTGACCGGGACGATCTCCTCGGCCAGCCGCCCGTCCTTGACCGCCGCCGCGGCTCTGGCGTGTGATTCCGCGGCGAACGCGTCCTGATCCTCGCGGGAGATCCCCAGGCCTGCCTGGTGCCGCTCGGTGGCCGCGCCCATCGAGATGCCCTCGAAACCGCACACCAGCGCGTCCTGGTCGAGGGCGTCGGCGAGCGGGGTGTCACCGTAGCGGAAGGCGCGTCCCGCGCGGGGCAGCAGGTACGGCGCGTTCGACATGGATTCGGTGCCGCCCGCCACGACAACCTCGTACTGGCCGACCGTGATCTGCTGAGCGGCCTGGGCGATCGAGGCCAGCCCGGACAGGCACAGCTTGTTGACCGTGGTCGCGGGCACACCCATACCGATACCGCCGGCGACCGCCGCCAGCCGGGCCGGGTTCGGGCCAACCCCGGCTTGCACCACGTTGCCGAGGAACACCGCGTCCACTTGATCCGCGGTAATTCCGGCACGCTGCAGCGCGGCGCGGACCGCCGGACCGGCCAGCCCCGGCGCGGTCAGGCCAGAAAGGGAGCCGAGCAGCTTGCCGATCGGGGTACGCGCTCCGGCGACGAGCACGGGCTGCGCCATGAGAATTCTCCTTCGTTGGGCCGGCCAGACGGTGAGATTAGTACTTGGACGACCAACATTTGGACTTTAAAATAACGTGCCCGTTCACGTCAAGCACGAGCGCTGCGGTCATCGATCCGCGGCCCGCCGCGTCCGGTAACGGCGAGCACGTGGCAGCGCGGACGGTCACGGGATGATTCTGATCGAGCGGTGCGTTGACNNAGGACGCGACATATCGTGTTATGTGGTTAGACCCTGGACCTTGAAGAGCTCCGGGTCTTGAGAGGTGAGCGTGATGATGGGTTGGTACGCGGAGCGGACGCCGGGCCGGTCGGCCAAGGCCGTGATGGCCGTGATGCTGCTCGCGCTGGTGCTGGTGGCGGCCGTGCCGCTGGCCTTGCTGGCCGGGGTGATCATGATGGGCCTGGGCCACGTCGTCGGCGGCCTCGCGCTGTTCGGCGGCTCGATCCTCGCCGCTGTCATCGCGGTCGCGGTCGCGGGCATGAGCGGGATACGGCACCTGCGTAAGCTGGTCTCCGGGCTCAGCTTCGGTGTCGTGCCGCTGGACGGCAGTCAGTACACCGACGCCCCGGAGCCAGCCGACGGCGACTACACCAACGTCGTGCACCTGGACCACAGCGAGTACACCGAAGTCCGCTGACCTGACCGGCCCGTGTCGGTCAGGTGGTGGTCATCTGATGATGCGGATCTCGCAGCGGGTCGCGGGTGCGGCGGTAATGCGCTCGTCGCCGGTAAGCAAGGTCGCTCCGGTCATCTCGGCCAGGGCTACGTAGGCGGCGTCGTAGAGGGTGAGGTTCTCGCGCAGTTCCCAGATGCGCTGCAGGAGCGACGCGGTGTGCCACCGTTCGACGGGCAGGATGATCAGGTCGGCGATCAGCTCACCCGCCGCGGTGCGGTCATACTTCCCGCCGCGTACTAGTCCGCGCAGCGCGCTGATGACCTCGACGTCGAAGATCGAGGGGGCCTGGAAGACCGCGTCGGTGTCGGCGAGCAGGACGGCGGCGCCTGATCCGGGTTCGGTCAGTGCGGTGACCGCGACGCTGGCGTCGAGGACGTACCCGCTCACGTCTCGTGCCCGTCCCGTTCTGCGCGCACCGCGGCAACGGCGTCGGCCATAGTGACGGTGGAGCCGGTGGCCCTGGCACGGGCCTGATTCCGCGCGACGATCTCGGCCATGCTGGGGCGCTCGGAGAGCTTCGTCAGCTCGCCGAGCAGGTAGGACTGCAGGGATTTGCCGGCGAGGGCGGCCTTACGGGCGAGTTCGTCGCGCACGTCCTCAGGGACGTCGCGGACCTGGATCAACGGCATGCATTCATTATGCATAACGTATGGATTGTTGTCGAGCAGGAGCGAGCACGGCCACCCGGCCGTGGTTTGCGCGTAGCCCGGCTGACCCCTTCGAGGCTGTCGCATAGCCGTTTGCTCAGCCGTCACCAAAGCCGGCCACCTCTCCGAGGACCAGCCACCCGCCAATCGGAGGAAAATCAAGAGCCTGGCCAGAATCGGGCGAATACGGCCGAAACTGGCCAGGCTGACATAAATACCCTGGATTTTGGCGTCCCCTTTGCGGCAAGACGGTATGCCTGGGGTAGAAGCGACCTCTGGGATATACGGGAACCTAAAGCAGCGACAGACGCCGCCCACGCGCGCTCTCCGGATACCGCCACCCTCACCGGGCGCCGCACCACCCCGGCCCGCTATACCCGGCCCGGTCAGCCCCGCTTGACTGGCCACGAGCACCAGTCATGCGACGGCCTCCTTCCGCTTCGTGCGTGTCCGCCGATACTACGGATAGATGGCTTCCCGCGGTGCCTTCGTACCGTGCATAGTCCAGAGCAGGTCGGCGAGATGGTCGGGGTCGACGGTAGGCATTTCCCAGACCGGGTCGCCCGCGGCTTTGGCGTTCTCCATCTCGGTGTGGAAGGCACTGTTCTTGATGGCGGCACCGATGTAGAGCATGCCGACGTAGACGCCTTTCCCGGCTACCTCGGCGTGCCCTAAGGCCACATACACGTTGCCGTCAACTCGGGCTCAAGCACCCCACCCAGGCCGGGCTGCTGGCCCACGATGCGGGCCTGACCAGCCG
>PMOU01000210.1 GCA_003161205.1 Actinomycetota bacterium
AGGGTGAGGTTGATGAAGCCGGGTCCGCTGACCGCGGGCTCTGCGCACACGCCGGTCACGTCCAGACTGGCGGCTAGCTCCGCGGCCACCTCACGCGGCGGCCGGCCTAGCCTCTTGGCCAGCGGAAGGGCTGCGTTGGCCTGGAAGTCGGCGAAGACGGACGGGCGGATCAGCGGGTCGGCGTCGCTGTACTCCGGGCCGAACGACGCGACGATGGCGTCGTTTACCCGCTGCGCGAGGACCTGCTGTGGATCGGCCATGGGGCAAGTTTATCGGGGATCGCGGCCCGGCAGGCGGCAGCGGCCGGGTCGGACCGGCCGGGCCGCGGCTGGCCGCTACGGGCGCCGCAGGAAGTGCCCGCCCCGGCCGGAGGACCGGCCGGGGCTGAGGCGCTGCGTTATCTTCTCTGTGATCTGGCCGCGGGCCAGGTCCGCGGCGAGCAGGCACGCCGACGTGACAGCGCGGGCCGTGCTCGCGCCGTGCGCGATCACCACGGTGCCGCCGAGGCCGAGCAAGACAGCTCCTCCGTAGCTCTCGGCGTCCAGCCGGCCGGCGAGTTCACGCAGCCCGCGGCGCTGCAGCAGGGCACCGACCCGGGCGGCCCGGGTTCCGGTCACCGCGGCTCGCAGCTCGGCCGCGGCGAACCGGATCGAGCCTTCGAGCGTCTTCAGGGCCACGTTGCCGGTGAAGCCGTCGGTCACGATCACCTCGAGCTCGCCGGCCAGCAGGTCACCGCCCTCCACGTTGCCCGCGAAGCTCAGCGGAAGCGCGCCGTGCGGCGGATCGCTGGCCAGGAGTTCATGGGCGCGCCTGGTGAACTTGTTGCCTTTCCCCGGCTCCGTCCCGATGGTCAGCAGCCCCACTCGGGGCGCGGGCACGCCGAGCGTCAGCTGGGCGTAGGCGACACCCAGCTGGCCGAACTGAACCAGCATCTCGGGCTTGGGGTCCGCGGTGGCGCCCGCGTCGATCAGCACGGTGCGGCGCGGACGGGTCGGCAGCACGACGGCGAGCCCTGGCCGCAGTACGCCTGGCAGCGGCCGCAACCGGAGCCTCGCGGTGGCCACGATTCCGCCGGTGGACCCGGCGGATACCACCGCGGCCGCGTCGCCGCGCCGGACCAGCTGGCACGCGACCGCGACGCTCGACCGGGGGCGGCGCAGGCTAGCCAGCGCGCCCTCGTCCATCCCGAGGTTGTCCTCGGCCGGCACGACCTGCAGCTCGCCGGCGGCACCCATCGCGTTCAGCGCCTGACTCAGGCGCGCCGGAGGACCCGTCAGCAGCACCCGGACGCCATGCTCTCGCTGCGCCGCGAGCGCTCCGGCGACGATCTCGCCAGGGGCGTGATCGCCGCCCATGGCGTCGACGGCGATAACCGGGCCGGCGGCGCCGAGGCCGTGCGGTGAGCCGGCCGGCCTGCCGTCTCCGGCGTGGCCGCCGCCCCCGTCCGCCTCGTCCCCGGTGACCCAGGAACCGGCGGTGCCCTCGGCGTCCCGGCCCGGCGACCGCCGCTGCGCGCTGTCCGGTGCCGCGTTCAGCGGGTCACCACGGGACGCGGCCGCGGGCGATTGCTCATCCTTGGTTTCCTTTAGCTCAAGCGTGTTAGGTGTGCCTGCGTGGTGGGCCCATTATGGCCGGACGAGGATCAGCGCCCGTTACGAGGCCGTCCCCGGCGAGCCGCCGGGGCCCTGGCCGGACGTCCCGGGCGAGCTGGCGGCCAGCCTGTTCTCCAGTAGCGCGCCGGGCCGTGGCGCCAGCCCTAGCCGGCGCACCGCCTCGGTGCCGGCCGGACCGGGACAGGTATGCTCCGGATATGGAGCTGAACGGTACTGGGGCAGTTGTTTCTGGTGGTGCGAGCGGGCTCGGCGAGGCAACGGCGCGGGTACTCGCGGCGGCGGGGGCTACGGTTGTCGTCGCCGACCTGAACGAGGAGAACGGCAAGCGGGTCGCCGGTGATATCGGCGGGCTGTTCGTGCGGACGGACGTGGCGGACGAGACCTCGGTGCAGGCAGCGGTGGCCGCGGCGGCGGCCGCCGGTGTCCCGCTGCGAACCGCGGTCAGCTGTGCCGGCATCGGCTGGGCCGCGCGCACGGTCGGACGCGACGGCACTCCTCATGACCTGGCCAGCTATCAGAAGGTGATCGCCATCAACCTGATCGGCACCTTCAACCTGATGCGCATCGCGGCCGCGGCCATAGCCAGGACCGAGCCTGCCGATGCCGACGGACAACGTGGCGTCGTCATCAACACCGCCTCGGTGGCCGGCCTGGAAGGCCAGACCGGCCAGATCGCGTATTCGGCCTCCAAGGGCGGCATCATCGGGATGACCCTCCCGGCGGCGCGGGACCTGAGCGTCATCGGGGTGCGGGTGAACACCATCTGCCCGGGCATCATCGACACTCCCATCTACGGATTCTCGGAAAATGCCGAGGAGTTCAAGGCCCGGCTGGTCGCGCCTGTGGTCTTTCCCAAGCGGATGGGACGCGCCGATGAGTTCGGGCAGCTGGTCCGGTCGCTGATCGAGAACGACTACATGAACGCCGAGGTCATCCGGTTCGACGGCGGGATCAGGTTCCAGCCCAAGTAGGCTGGTCGGGGCACGGATCCGTTGAGTCCCCGATCGTCTGGCGGCGCGCATGGGCGGAATTACCGGCTGCCTCGCGCTGGCAGACGGAGCAGGCCCCGACCCCGAGTGGGTGGGCCGTGCCGCTATGCGCATCGCCCACCGGGGGCCTGACGACGAGGGTTTCTTCGCCGATCCGGATCTGGCGCTCGGCTTCAGCCGGCTGGCGGCCATTGACCCGTCCCCGGCCGCGCGTCAGCCGATGCACTCGGCCGACGGCCGCTACGTGATGGTCTTCGACGGCGAGATCTACAACTACGTCGAGCTGGCCCAGCGGCTGGCGGCCCGCGGCGTGCAGCTGCGCAGCCGGTCTGCGGCCGAGGTCCTGATCGAGATGTACGCGTGGCTCGGCAAGGACGTCGTGCGCCAGCTCAGGGGCATGTATGCCTTCGCGATCTGGGACCGGCGCACCAGGGAGCTCTTCTGCGCCCGCGACCCGTTCGGCATCAAGCCCCTCTTTTACGCGCTCGCCACGGGAGGCCACCGGCCCAGGTCAGGGCCTCAGCTCAGGTTCGCCTCCGAGCGCAAGGCGCTGGCCGGCTCCGGCGAGGTGACGGCGATTGACCCGGACGCGCTGCGCCGGTACCTGTCGTTCCAGTACGTGCCGGCGCCGGCCACGCTGGTGCCGCCGGCCCGGTCCCTGCCACCCGGGCACGTGCTGATCGCGCGGCCGGGCGGCCGGGTCGACGTCTTCAGGTACTGGCGTCCGGAACTGCGGCCCGCCCGGTCCCCCTCGTCAAGCTCCCCGGAGAAGATCCTGACCGCGCTGCGCGACTCGGTGGCCGTTCACCTGCGCAGTGACGTGCCGGTCGGCGCGTTCCTGTCCGGCGGGGTGGACTCGGCGACCCTCTGCGCGCTCGCGGCGGAGTCCAGCCCCGACCTGCTGACCTTCACCGTCGGTTTCGAGCGCGCGGGTTATAGCGAGATCGACGACGCGATGGCGACGGCCACGGCGCTCGGGGTGAAGTCGGTCCCGTACGTGATCAGCCCGGAAGAGTTCATCGGCTGCCTGCCCAGGATCGTCTGGCATCTCGATGACCCGATGGCGGACGCGGCCGCGGTCCCGCTGTGGTTCGCGGCTCGCGAGGCCCGTAAGCACGTCAGGGTGGTGCTGTCCGGCGAGGGGGCCGATGAGCTGTTCGGCGGTTACGGCGTCTACTACCAGCCCGGCATGGTCCGGGCCGGCAAGGCGCTGCCCGGCTGGGGGCGGTCGACCATCAGCCGGGTCGCCTCCGAGCTGCCGACCGGGACTAAGGGCAAGGGGCTGCTGAACCGGACCTCGACCCCGCTGAACCGGCGCTACATCGGCAACGCGTACGTGTACCCGGCCGACCAGGCGCGCCTGCTGGTCAGGGGCGGTAACGGCAGTGAGTTCGACGTGACCGACCCGGTGTACCGGCAGGCGGCCGACGCCGGGCTGGACGACGTCGCCACCATGCAGCTGGTCGACGTCAACACCTGGCTGCCGGGCGACATCCTGGTCAAGGCGGACCGGATGGCCATGGCGCACGGCCTTGAGCTTCGCACGCCGTTCCTCGACCGTGAGGTGCTCGCCGTCGCCGCGCGGCTAGCCCGGGTAGAGAAGACCGCGGCCGGCACGACCAAGTTCGCGCTCAGGGAGGCCATCGGCGCCCTGCTGCCCCAGGCCGCGGCGGAACGCCCCAAGCTCGGTTTCCCCGTACCGCTGGGCCTCTGGCTCCGCGGCGGCATGTACGGTTTCGCCGAGCAGACGGTCCGTACGGCGCAGACCGGCCAGTGGCTGAACCAGGGGGCCGCGCTCGACATCCTGCGCCGCTTCCGGGCCGAGGATCCCGATGTGACCTGGCGGCAGGTGTGGCTGCTGGTCGTCTTCTCGCTGTGGCACCAGATCTACGTGGAACGCGTGTACGATCCGGTGACTCTCGGCTGGTCCCCGGGGTACGGGGAGCCGGGTAACCCCCCCGTCAGCGGGGGCCCGGGGGGAACGGGGGGGCGGGTAGCCCCCCC
>PMOU01000413.1:0-773 GCA_003161205.1 Actinomycetota bacterium
GACTTGCGGATCACCCGTCGGGATGGGTTGACCGTTCAGGTCGAGCTCAGGTGCAGCGACCTGCGCGACGACAGCACCGTCGCCGGGCTGGTGTTCACCCTGCGGGACGTCACCGCGCAGCACCAGCTTGAAGATGAGCNNGTGGACCTGGACGACTTCAAGGTCGTGAACGACACGATGGGCCACAATATCGGCGACGAGCTGCTGGTCACGGCCGGCCGGCGGCTTTCCTCGGCGGTGCCCGATCCCGATCTGGTGGCCCGGGTGGGTGGCGATGAGTTCGCGGTGCTGATCGAGAACGTCGCGGATTCGGCCGCGACCGAAGCGGTCGCCGAGCGCATTGTCGAGGCGTTCGGCGAGCCGTTCGCGCTCGCCTCCGGCACCGTGATCATCACGGCTACGGTCGGCGTCGCGACCACGGAAGATAGCGCTGACGTGGACGAACTGCTCCGTCATGCCGACCTGGCCCTGTACGCCGCGAAGGCGGCCGGCAAGCGCCGGTGGCGGCGCTACCTGCCGGTGCTGGGCGCCGGCATGGTCCGGCGGCGAGAGGTGCAGGCCGCCCTGGAAGACGCCCTGAACAACTCCGCGTTTACCCTCGCCTACCAGCCCATCGTGACGCTGACTAGCGGCGAGATCGCCGGCTTCGAGGCCCTGGTGCGGTGGCCTCATCCGCAGTGGGGCATGATGCAGCCCGACCAGTTCATCGAACTGGCCGAAGAGACCGGTCATATTGTCCCGCTCGGCTTCTGGGTGCTCGGGAAGGCGGCCGC
>PMOU01000413.1:795-2729 GCA_003161205.1 Actinomycetota bacterium
GATGCTCGAGCTCACCGAGAGCGCTCTGTTCCGCCGCGACGAACGGTTCCACTCCGACCTCATGGAGTTGAAGCTCATCGGCGTGCGGCTGGCGATCGACGATTTCGGTACCGGTTACTCCTCCTTTAGTTACCTGCGGGAACTGCCGATAGACGTGCTCAAGATCGATAAGTCCTTCGTCGACGGAATCGCCACCTCACCGCAGCGGCTGGCCCTGGTGGAAGGCATCGTCCGGATCGCCGACACCCTCGAGCTCAAGGTCATCGCCGAAGGCATCGAAACTGAGGTACAGCGAGACCTGCTGGTCTCGATGGGCTGCCGGCTGGGCCAGGGATACCTGCTGGCGATGCCGGTGGGAGCGGACGAGGCGGAGGCGCTCGTGCGGCGCGGGCACAGCCTGGTACCCGCGCTGCCCCGGATGAGGACCGACCACGAGCCGCAGCGCCTGGCCTGACGCGTCCCACCCCGCGCAGGAGCAAAGGCGCAGCAGCTAAGGACTCGCGGGCAACCCGGCCCGGCCCTGCGCCCGGCCCGCCTCCGCGGCCGGCACCCGGGTGCCGGGGTCGAGCGGGTTGGCGCCCATGGCGGCCACCGACGCGTCATCGGGCGTGATCACGGTGACCGCGGAGCCCGCTGCGCGCAGCTGTCCGACGACGGCCCGCAGCGGCATCGGCGACGGCAGCGGCGAGTCAAAGCCGAGCGGTGAGAGCACCACGATCCGGCCGTAACCCGCGGCGAGGTCGGCGTTGTCACTGGACCGGACGCCGCCGTCCACGTACCGGCGGCCGCCGATGCTCACCGGCGGCCAGACGCCAGGCACCGCGCAGCTCGCCCCGACTGCGTCGATCAGGTCCACCCCGGAGTCACGGTCGAAGACGCGGGTTTCACCGGTTTCGGCGTCCACCGCGACCAGCAGCATCCGTCGCGACGGCCATTCCGGCGAGGGCAGCCGCGAGCTCACCGCGGCCCGCCGGTCGGCTTCTGGCACGGTGGGCGCCGCCAGCGCGTAGGCGCCGACCCGCCGCTGCGCGTCCTGCCCGTCCGGCGCGGGCCCGGCGGCGGCCTGCCCGGCCAGCAGCCTGGCGAACGCGGCCCCCAGCTCCGCCATGTCCACCTCGACCGAGATCTCCCGTGCCTGCAGAGCCGGGTCGACCTGCCGGGCGAATAGCAGGTCGAGCGAGAGCCCGCTGCCGACCTGCGCCGCCACGTTTGCCCCGGCTGACGTGCCGACGAGCAGGTCCGCCCCGGTCACGTCCTGGCCGGCCTCGGCCAGTCCGGCCAGGATGCCCGTCAACCATGCGATGCCCGCGACGCCGCCGCCCCCCAGCACCAGGGCCTGACCCTCCGGCATGCCGCCCTCCCATCCGCGCCGAACCACGATCGCTACCCCGCTAACCTACGCCCCAACCGCAACACCTGCCCCGCGCCGCATCCCGCGGGGCGCCGGCCCCGTTAGGGTCGTGCCATCTGCTCGAGCGACGGAGGCCATCGTGACGGTGCTAGAGAGTTTCGCGCTGACCGGCAAGAAGGCCCTGGTTACCGGCGGGAACCAGGGCCTGGGCAAGGCCTTCGCCGTCGCCCTCGCCCAAGCCGGGGCCCAGGTGGTCATCGTGGCCCGGGACGCCGCCCGCAACGCGGCGGCGGTCCGCGAGCTGACCGGCCAGGGCCTGGCCGTGTCCGCCCTCGACGCCGACATCACCGCCGACGCCGGGCCGGTCACCGGCCAGGCCGCCGAGGCGCTCGGCGGCCTGGACATCCTGGTCAACAACGCCGGGACCTGCATTCACAAAGAATCCTGGCAGGTGACCGACGAGGAGTGGGCGCAGGTCTTCGACCTGAACGTGACCGCGCTGTGGAAGTGCAGCGTGGCCGCGGGCGCGCTGATGGCCGCCTCGGGCGGCGGGTCGATCATCAACGTGGGCTCGATCTCGGGG
>PMOU01000413.1:2816-3651 GCA_003161205.1 Actinomycetota bacterium
GAGGAGATCGCCCCCAGCGTCGTCTTCCTGGCCAGCCCGGCGTCGTCCTTCATGACCGGCGCCGTCCTGGTCATCGACGGCGGCTACACCCTGTGGTGAGGGAGGGTTACCGGCGGAAAACCAGGGCCAGGTGCGCTCAGGACCAGACCGCGTCCAGCAGCTGGCCCGGGGTCTCGAGCTGGGGCATGTGGCCGGCGCCGGTGAGCAGCTGGAACCGGGCGCCGGGGATGGCCGCCGCGAACGCGCGTCCGTAGTCGGGGTCGGCGATCCGGTCGCACTCACCCCACACCACCAGCGCGGGCAGCTCGACCGCGGACAGCCGGTCGGCCAGAGCGCGGTCGAGCATCGCCGACCCGGCGTAGGTGGCCAGGGTGGCCCGGTTTCCGGCCGCGATCGCCTGCGCGGCCGGGGGCAGCGTGCTCGGGTCGATGCGGAACGGCTCCGGGTTGCAGTAACTGAGCTGGAACACCTGGTCCAGGGTGAGCGAGAAGAAGTCGGCGACCGGATGGCCGGGCACCTCGATCCCCACCGCGTCCACGAGG
The DNA here is from genome assembly GCA_003161205.1 of Actinomycetota bacterium. The sequence continues at coordinate 3,359 of PMOU01000413.1, forward strand.
ATGATGCGGCCGACGCGGGGTGAGGCCAGCAAGGCCATCTCGGCGGCGATCCAGCCGCCGATTGAGTTGCCCACCACGGTGACGTCCTCCACGCCGAGCTGGTCGAGCAGCGCGCCGTAGAGTGCCGCCAGCCCGCCGACGGTGTGCAGCGCCTCGGGACGGGCCGTGCCCCCGAAGCCGGGATGGACCGGGCGGATCACCCGGGCCGGCTTGGTCTCGGCCAGCAGCTTGCCGAAGCCCGCGACGGTGTCCGGTCCGCCGCCCCCGTGCAGCAGCAGAAACGGCCGGCCCTC
>PMOU01000390.1:0-8510 GCA_003161205.1 Actinomycetota bacterium
GTGTACCGGCCGGCCACCGACCGGACCTGCTGAACCGCGCCCATCGCCGCCGTGACGCCGACGCCGAACACGTCCGCTACCGCGAGCGCGACCACGGCGTTCGACCGGTTGGCGCGGCCCGGCAGGATCAGGTCAAGCGGCCGCGACCTCCCGATGGGATCGATCACTTCGTCGCCCGCGAGCACCCAGCTGACCGGCGGCCGCCGGTTCGGGCACTCGCCGCAGTACCAGTCCTCGCCGTCCCGCTGCAGGTGCGAGCCGCACTGGGGGCAGCACCACGAGTCGTCGTGCCAGCGCTGGCCCGCCGCCACCCAGGTGACCTGACGCGCCTGGCCGGCCGCCCAGGCCACCAGGGGATCGTCGGCGTTCGCGATGACCCGGCAGTCCGGCGCGGCGGCCAGGGCCGCCCGCCAGCGGCGCGCGAGCATCCAGATCTCGGCGGCCCGGTCCATCTGATCCCGGCTCAGGTTCAGCAGCACCGCCACCCGCGCGTTCGTCGCCTCGAGCATGGCGGGCATGTACTTCTCGTCGACTTCGAGGACGGCCAGCGTGGCATCGGGCGCCTTGGCGAGCGCGGCGACCAGGCCGGCCTCCATGTTGGCGCCGAACGCATTGGACGCGACCTGCTGCCCCAGCGTGCCGAGCGCGGCCGTGATCAGCCTGGTCGTGGTGGTCTTCCCGTTGGTGCCGGTAACCAGGATGACCTGCCGACCGCGCGCGAGCAGCGAGAGCAGATCGGGCTTCAGCCGCAGGCCGATGACCCCGCCGATCACCGATCCGTCGCCGCGGCCGGCCAGCCGGGAAGCCCGGCCGGCGGCGCCGCCGACCGTGGTGGCCAGACGCGCGCGGAGCGGGAGGCTGAATCGCCGGGACGGCGGGCTGCTAGTGCTCATCTCGGGCCCGATGCTATCCGGTCGTGGTCAGCCGCACGTCCGGGTTCCCGCCCGTCCTGATGAACTGCTGTGGCCACGCCAGCACGACCTCGAGCCAGCCCGGCTCCTGCCCGTGCCCGCCGGCCCCCATCACCTGCGCGACGTGGCGCAGCCGCTGCCGCGGGCTGAGCCCTATCCCCGCGGTCGCAAGGTCGGCGTCCAGGGCAGCCGCGCCGCCGGTGCCGAGCAGCGCGATGGTGGCCGGCCCCCGGTTGCGCTCGGATTCCATCGACAGCGGGTGCCGCCGCAGGCCGCTGAGCCGGTCCCTGGCCCGGATACCGGGCCAGTCGGGCAGCCCGGTCAGGGCGAAGTCGAGCGGCGGCGCGATGTCGTCGCAGTGGCGCCGGCCCGGTCCGCCCGGATGCACCCGCTCGAGCTCATGCAGCCAGCGCAGTTGCGGGATGACCCAGACGTGCCCGGCGCGGAACGGCGTCGCGGTCCGCGGCCGGACGGCGCCCGCGGACAGCGGCACCTCACCGCGGTCGGCGGCGTCGTCCAGCATCCTGGCCGCGACCCCCGCGACGACGGACATCAGGCACCGCGGGTCATAGCTTGGCCGCAGGGCCGGGGCCCGGGCGGTCACCGCCGCATCGATCAGGGTCGCCAGCACGCACTCGCGGCGGCGCGGGCTGAGCGCCCGCCAGCCGGATCGCAGCGTCACGGGCACGCACGGCAGCGGCCGGCCGGTGAGGAACGCGAGCACGAGCGCCTGGCTCCAGAGCCGGAGCCAGACCTGCCCGTCATCGCCCGCGACCAATCCGGCCGCGCGCAGCTCATACCCGCTGCATGGCCGGCGCGTGCACTGCTCGCCGCAAGCCGCTGACCTGCGTCCGAGCAGGACCGGCGCGGGCCCCCGGGTCCGGACAGGCGAGCCGGAACGGCCGCTCGCCCCTGGGCCGGGCACGACGATGTCCGCACCGCAGGCACGGATGTCCCCGAGCAGCCGGCTGAACCATCCGGCCGCCCGGAGCCGCGCCGACGGCCCGGGCAGGTGCCCGGTCAGGTCGTCTACCGCACCGATGACCACGGTGCAGCGCGGCCCTGGGCGGCGCCGCTGCTCCGCCAGCCTGACGAGCAGCACGCCGGCCAGGAACGACGCGGCCTCATCGTCGGCTACGCCGCTGTTGGTCACGAGCACATGGCCGCGCAGCAGGCTCCCGACGTCGACGGGGTGACCTCCCTCAAGGAAACGGCCCGCTGGCCCCGCCCACAGGGCGTCCAGCCTGGCCCGCAGGAAGCCGTGCACGCCTGCCGCCACGTCCGGGCTGTAACCGAGGTCGGCCGCGGCGGCCGCGACCGCCGCCCTGAGCTGCCGGAAGGACGGAACGGCCGGTGGCGTGAGCACACCGGGAGATGCCGCGCCGGTGACCGTATCCCAGCCGCACTCCGCGTAGGTCCGGCGCAGGCCGCTCCGCAGCGCGGCCGCTACCGGCTCCGCCAGCCCGAACGCCGCCTCGAACAGCCCGCCCAGCCGATCGGCATGGGCCTGGACCGGATACCTGGGCCCGGGTTCGAGGGGATTAACCGTGACCGGCACCGCATACGGATCCGCTATGTCGATCACGGTCGCATCGCCGGCGTCCAGGGCCAGCCGGCCCAGGCTGCCGGGTCCGGCCAGGTCGATCGTGAGCCACGGCATCCCGGCCGAGCTAAGCTCGGCGAGTACCGTGCCGGTGTCCTGCGCCGTGGTCACATAGAGTGAATATCACGTCACCGTGAGTTACGCCACCGCTATCGCCAGAGCCCGGTCAGTTGGCGCGGAGGGCTTTGACGCGGAGGGCTTTGGTGCGGAGCGCTTCCATACGGCCCGAGCATGCATCAGTTCCGGCGCTTGCGCCAGTCAAGACGCGGCGGCGGCGGCCCGAGATTGGGTGACGGCCGGCTGTCGCCCGAACGCCAGCTCACCGGGGCCGCCAGGCCATCGTCTCCGGCGCCGGATTCCGGTGCCGGGGCGGGGCCCGTAGCGGCCGGCTGAGCCGCGATCCCGCCCGGCATGGTGCGGAACTCCTCCAGCGTCAGCCGGGTGGCCGCGCTGAGCCCGCCGATACCTGGATTGGCGTCGGCCAGCACCACCTGGCGGCCAGCCGGAGCCGCGTACGTGATGATCATCGCGCTGGCCGGCAGTTGCTGGAGTTCATGCTGCTCGACGAGGAATTCACGGGAACGCTGCAGGGCGCGGGCGACCGATTCGCTATCGCCTGTCGCCTGTGACGTCGTCTGGCCCCAGGCCGTGCTCGAGCTGATGCCGGTGCTGACCGAGTCGCTTTCGCCGGTGCTCCGCGACTCGCTGTCCTGGACGTTGCGCGAGAACGTGGCCCGGGACGGCAGCAGGCTGCTGCCATCGCTGCGGCCGCGCCCGCTGCTGCGCGAGGATCCTTCGCTGACGGACCGCGACGTGGCCGCCGAACTCACCGAGCCTGTCGTACTGGTGTACGCGCTCGCCGTGGTGTCCGTGACAGAAAGGCCTACCGTCTCGGTGAGCTGGGACAGCACGAAGCGGTGCTCGGTGCCGAGCTGCTCGCTCGCGGCCTTGGCGTCCTCGACATTGCCGAGCCGCATGTAGGCGACCGCGGCGTTCCCCCGGCCCAGGCGCTGCCTGACGTGGGCGGGGATGGCGCGGTAGGCGAGCACGAGCCCGGTCCCGGTGCTCTCGCATACGTCGCTGAGCCGGTCCAGCGTGTCGCCGCGCAGCCGGTCCGCACCCAGGACGAACAGCGTGTGCTGCCAGGGGCGCCCCGGTGGCGCCTCGCGCAGCGCGTGCGTCAGCGCGACGGCCAGGTAGGTGCCGAACACCTTTCCCTCGACTGCGCCCGCCCGCTGGCTCAGGGCCACTACGCGCAGCGCGCTGCGCGGCAGCGGTACCAGCGCGGTGCCGGCCGGCGCCAGCTTGCTCAGCTGGGACTCGAGGATCCAGGCCCGCTCGAGGACCACCCGGTCGGAGGCTCCGCGGCCGAACATCGCGGTGAGGCTGTCCACCTGCCCGGCCGTGATCAGGCCGGCGGCGACGTCGTCACGCGGGTCGCCCACCTGGGCCAGCGCCCGCAGGGCCGCCGCGACACCGGCGAAGGTCGCCTGGCCCCCGAGCGTGTCGATGACCCGCTCGAGGATGGCGTGGTCAAGCGAGAGGTCGCGGGTGGAATGCGCCTCGTCGCTGACGCTGGCCACCTGGGCCAGCAGGTCCGCCAGGTCGTGCGGGCTGAGTCCGGTGCCCAGGTCAAGCCGGGGCAGGTCGGCGGGCAGGACCCAGACCAGCGGGTCGATGCCCGAGGTGCGCGCGAAGCCGAGCAGGTCGAGGGCGACGGAGCCTTCGGTCAGGTCAAGCACGGTGACCTCGCCGCCCGCCGCCAGCCGGTAGGCGCCCGCCGTCGCGAGCATCGCGGACCAGCCGGAGAGCGTGCCGCCCGCGACGTCGACGCGGTGAACGCCGTCCGGCGCGCAGACCGCGTACCACCGTTTCTGATGGTCGTAGGCGACGCGGAGTGCCTGCCATTCCCGTACCCGGGCCGCATGTTCGGCCTGCCAGGCGAAGAGCTGGCTCTCCTGGGCCGTGCGGAGCCGGGCGACCCGGGTCCGCTCATCGGCGAGCCTCGACCGCAGCGCTCGCTCCCCCTGCCAGATGGCGTATCCGCTGACGGCCGCGACGAGCACGCAGCAGATCACCCCGAGGCCGGCCGCCAGCACGTCGAGCAAGCCCGCGGCGGCGAAGCCGACAGCCGCCAGGGCGGCCACGACGGCCACGGCGAAGGCCGCCTTCAGCGGCCGGTGCAGCAGGCTCTCCTCGCGTCGCTGGGCCATCGCCCAGTCAGGGTTGACCCGTTCGGCCTCCGGCGGGGTGGGCCTGCGCGGCGGTGGCCCGGGGGGCGGATACGGAGTCGAGTACTGCCAGCCCAGGTAGAGACGGTCGGTGCGAGGAGGCATCACGCGCCCTCTCCGCGGTTGGGCTCGCCGCGGTAGGGCGCGGGCCACGCCCGGTGCGCCGCGGCCGTGTGCCCGCGATCGCGAGGGAACGGCGGGATCCGCGCCTGGACCAGCTGCGCGCGCGGGATAAGCCGCCGCGGGTTCTTGACCGCGAGGAGAAACTCGCCGTCGCCGAACGCGGACAGCCGGTCGGCTCCGTCCCGCCCCGGCCCGGGCGCCGGGCCATCACCGGAGGCGCCGGGACCGCCGGGCCGCTCCGGGCCGGCCACGCCGGCGACCGCGGCCAGCTGCCGGGCCGCGGCGGCGTCGGTCATCCGGTGCACGACCAGCACGTTGGTGAGCTCGGCCAGCGCCGTCCCGGCCTGCGGGGACGTCGTGACCGCGAGAACAGGCAGCCCGGTAGCGGGACCGCGAGCGATCAGGTCAGTCAGGGCGCCCCGCGGCAGCGAGCCGCACTCGGCCAGCCAGACCATGCCGTCGCCGTCGACGCCGATCGCGTTCAGGGCCGCGCCTGCGGCCAGCAGGTCCTCGCACACCAGGCGGGTGAGCATCGCCGCGCTCGCCGCCCGGTCCGGGCCGCCCAGGCGGAAGAGCACGACGGCGCGCTCGGTGACCGCGCGGCCGAGATCGATGTCGGCCGCCGCCCCCTGGCCGGACGGGCGCAGCCACCGGCCGAACGCGGAGGCCCGCAGTTCGCGCAGCTGCCGTGCGAGCTGCGCGGTGGTGGCGGGCTCGGCGTTGATCAGGCTCACCGAGACCCGCGTGCGCTCGGCGAGCGCCTCCCGACGAGGGTAGAGCGCGGGCACGTACTCCATCCGCGCCCGCATCGCCGTGGGGTTGAGCAGGTGAATGACTTCGTCGAGGACGGGCACCCGCGGATCGCCAGGAGCGGCGTCGAGCAGCTCGAAGACGTCCTCGAGGTAGGCGAGGCAGCTGCGCCGGTACTGGCGGCCAGGTCCTTCCCAGCTCAGCATGGCCGTGACCAGCGAAGCCCGCCAGGCGGGATCGCCCTGGCGGAACGGCTCGTAGCAGGCCGCCCCGGCCGGGGCGGCCCCGGCGTCACCGAAGACCTGCAGCGGTGCGCCGGCCTCGGCACAGACCGCGGCCAGCCTGGCCGGCAGGTCCGGATCCGAGCTGAGGTCCACCGCGAGCACCGGCTTGCGCCGCCGGATCGCGGCATGCACCAGCTGGAAGCTCGTGGTCAGCACATCTCGCTCGGCCGAGCCGCACACCGATATGCCGCCGGCCGCCTCAGACCAGGACAGCGCGACCCGCGCGCCGGATCCCGCCACCACCCCGAGGCATCCGCCCTCCCTGGTCACGACGCCGCCGCCGCGGATCGCCCGCGCCGTCGCGGCCCGCCGGGCCGCCACCAATAGGCCGGGCCTGGACGGCGGCACGTTCCACTCGTCGGTATGCAGCCAGCTCAGCCAGCCCGCCACGGCGGCCTCGGCAGCGCCCGCGAGGATGGCCAGCGGCAGCTGCCGTGGTAGCCAGGTGCTGATCCCGGCGAATGCCGCGGTGACATGCAGCAGGTGGCTGACCTGCTGGCCGCTGGCCCCCAGGTAACGCACGATCCGGGCGGGGCCGTCGCCGAACCCGGCCGCCGCGGCCCGGGGACCCGCCACCGCGGTCCAGGCCACGGCGGCGGCGGCCGGGATGGTCAGCCACGACAGGCGCCATTTTGTCATCTTGGTGATCAGGTAGAACGCGACGGCGAGGATCATCGTCAGCTGCGCGAACAGCAGGTGCACGAGGACAGCGAGCACCACGCAAGCAGCAAGGATCTCGCCACGGCGCGGCAGTCCCCTCGGCAGGAGGTATCGGGCACGCCGTGGCATCTGTCTCGCCTCTGTCACGACCTCGGCCGGCATCTCGGCTCCAGCGTCCCAGGTGAAACGCGTGCGTGTCCAGATGGTTACCGCTTCCGGCCAGCTTGACCCGGTAAGGGCGTCACGACCGGCGCCCCGGTGGTGTCGATCGCCACCCTGAACAACTCTGGTTTCAGGATCACCACGGTGAGCCCGGCCGGCTCACCGGTGGCCGGATCGTCGAACCTGACCGTCACCGTGATCACCGGCTGTCCAGGGGACAGCCGCAGGCTCCGGGCGATCGACGGCTGGGGCGGGCACATCTCCACGCTCACCGCCGCCGCCGGCAGCCCGCTGAGCACCGTGTCTGCGGAGGACAGCCCCGGATCCGGCTTCAGATCGTGCTCCGCGTCGGCGTCGTCGCCGCCGGGCGGGTCATGGAGGTAGGCCGTGGAGACGGCGGCGGGATCGCCTGCGGACACCCAGACGCACCGGACGACCCGGATGGACGCGCTGGACGGCAGGCGCAGAGCCCAGGCCACATCCTGCGGCGCTTCACGCCGCGACACGTGCCGCGTCTGGCAGGCGATCGTGCCCCCCATCGGATCGAGCCGCGTACCGAGCCCGGCTGTGCCCTCGACCGGGATCCAGTAGTCGGCCGGGCTGGCCCGGTAGAGCTGCCCGTCCGGCAGCCGCCGGACCAGGGACCGGCGGGACAGATCGGTAATGGCGGCGTCGATCTCGGTCAGGCTGACGTTGTACCTCCTGGCCAGCGCGCTGCGCCGGGGCAGCCGCCAGCCTGGCTCCCGGTGCACGAGCGCCGCCGCCATCCGGTCGGCCAGCACTCCCGAAGCTCTATTCAAAGCGGTAAGAAACGTGCGGCCCGAGGTGCCGGGCAGCACGGCCGTTGCCGAAAGGGGAATGCGCCCGTTCCATATCCAACGACACTTGTCCTCACCTGCTCTCGACCATAGCGCGGACGGCCACCCTGCCTGCCCACGCCCATTGATATTCACCTTAGGTGAACAGAAGCTGAACGAAAGAGGAACGGACAGACGGCCAGTTGATGTCATATACATGAACGAGCGGCTCGCGATGGCAAGCACGGGGCGGAGAGCCCTGCCGTCGCCGCCACCCGCGACGGGGCCGGCGCTGTCGGCGGTCGGTGCGTCGCCAGAGTCTGGCCGCGCCACCGCGCAGCGGCGCCAAAGCGCTGGTCACATTCCGGCCCCCGATTCAAGACACCATAAGTTAACCTTCTAGTTTCTATTTATCCACTATGTGTTTGCCCGCCAGTACTCCTAACGCCGGCAAACTGTATTCGCACGCCGCGGTGATACTGACCGGCCGTGAGGGCTGCTCATGCGGCCGAGGGAAAGACTTAAAACCTATAAGGAGTACCTGATATGCAACTTGGACGCAGACAGCATGTCGCGACGGTGGGGGTCGCCGCCGTGGCGACGGCGCTGGGCCTCGCCGCATGCTCCTCGTCGAGCTCCTCGTCCGCCTCGTCGAGCAGCACGGCAGCGAGCAGTGCCTCGTCGAGCGCGAGCACGAGCACGGCGAGCGGCACCATCAAGGCAGCCGGCTCGACGTTCCAGACCAACTTCCAGCAGACGGCCATTTCGGCGTTTAAGTCGGTCGACCCTAACGCCACCATCGACTACGACCCGGTCGGCTCGGGCTCGGGCCGCGCCGACCTGTACTCGAACACTGTGCTGTTCGCCGGCTCCGACTCGCCCGTCCCGGCCAAGGAGGCCTCCAAGGTTCCCGCGGGCAAGACGATTCTGTACTTCCCGGTGCAGATCGGCCCGATCGCCATGGCTTACAACCTGCCCGGCGTCACCGG
>PMOU01000390.1:8547-10651 GCA_003161205.1 Actinomycetota bacterium
TTCTCCCAGTACCTCGTGGACGCTGCCCCCAGCGCGTGGAAGCTCGGCACCTCCTCGACCATCACCTGGCCGTCCACGGCGCGCGCGGGTGATGGCGGCAGCGCGGTGGCGCAGATCGTCAAGTCCACCACCGGCGCCATCGGCTACGTCGACTTCTCCACCGCGACCGCGGCCGGCCTGCACGCCGCGTCGGTCGAGAACTCGGCCGGCGATTACGTCGCGCCGTCCAGCGCCTCCGCGACCGCGGCCGCGTCGCACGTCACCCCGAAGGCCAACCTGACCTTCTCCACGGCCGACGAGCCGGGCGCGACCTCCTACCCGATCACCTACCAGTCATGGGACCTGGTGTACTCGGTGCAGCCCAACGCGACCGACGTCGCGCTGCTCAAGGCCTACCTGGGCTACCTGCTGAGCTCCGCCGGCCAGGCGCTCCTCACCCCGCTCAACCTGGCGCCGCTCCCGTCGAACCTCGACTCGGCGGCCGTCGCTCAGCTGAGCCAGATCACCTCCTAAGGCTGCGCAGATGATTCACACCGCTCGGACGAGCGAACCGTCATGAGCGCCGCGACGAAGGCGGACCCGGCCACCCCGGCCGGGTCCGCCCACCCGCTGCACCGCCGCAGGCCGCTCGGCGACCGGAGTTTCCAGATCCTGGCCCTCGCCGCGGGCCTGCTCGTCCTCGTCATCCTCGTCCTCATCACTTACACCACGGCGCAGCAGTCCACCGCCTGGTTCTCCGGCGGTTTCAAGGACATCTTCCAGGTCGCGTTCGACGGCAACACCAAATTCGGGGCGATGGGTGTCCTGTACGGGACGGTCATCAGCTCGGTCATCGGGATCGTCATCGGGGTGCCGGTCAGCGTCGGCATCGCGCTGCTGCTGACGCAGGTGGTCCCGGCCCGGTGGGCGCGGCCCTTTGTGTACGTGATCGACCTGCTCGCCGTGGTCCCCTCGGTGGTCTGGGGCCTGTGGGGCATCATCGTGCTGGTCCCCTGGCTGCAGAAGATCTACCTGGACATCGCCTCGGGCCTCAAGGGCATCCCGGTCCTCGACTCGCTCTTCGGCGGGCCGAACGTCACCGGTGCCTCGTTCTTCACCGCCGGCCTCATCCTGGCCATCATGATCACCCCGATCATCACCTCCCTGTCCCGCGAGGTCATCGCGACCGTGCCGGATATTGACAAGGAAGGCGCGTACGCGCTCGGGGCNNTCCTGGTCGGGTTCGGCCGGGCGCTGGGCGAGACGATCGCGGTCGCGCTCGTCATCGGCGACTCGGTCGAGGTCACCCCGCACCTGTTCTACAGCGGCCACTCGATCGCCGCGATCATCGCGCTGCAATTCGGCGAGGCCACCGGCGGCGAGTTCCGCTCCGCCCTGATCGGGCTCGGCCTGGTCCTGTTCGTGCTCACGATCGCAGTTAACCTGATCGCCCGCTGGTTCGTGGAGCGCTCCACGCGCAGGGCCAGGGGGGAATGATGGCAGCCGCTTCTGATTCGCTGGCCCAGCCGGTCGACCTGCGGGAGCCGTCCGGCTGGCGGCGGTCCAAGAACCAGATCATGACCGCGGGAATGTGGCTCGCGTTCGTGCTCGTCCTGATCCCGCTCGCCTTCGTGCTCGTCACGCTGATCAGCAAGGGCGCTGGCGCCATCAGCTGGCAGTTCCTGACCAACAGCACCATCCCGCCGAATGTCCTGCCGCTTGGCGTCGACGGCATGGGCGCCGCGGTGGTCGGCACGCTGGAGATCACCGGCTTCGCCGCGCTGCTGGCGGTACCGCTGGGCGTGCTCGGCGCGGTCTACCTCAACGAGTACGGCGGCAACGGCATCCTGGCCCGGCTCATCTCGTTCATGTCCTCCGTGATGACCGGCGTGCCGTCGATCGTGATGGGCCTGTTCATCTACATCATCTGGGTGCTGCACTTCGGGTACTCGGGCATGGCGGGCTCGTTCGCCCTGGCCTGCCTGATGCTGCCGATCGTGATCCGCTCCTCCTACGAGATGCTCCGCCTAGTGCCTGACAGCCTCCGGCAGGGCAGCTACGCCCTCGGCGCCCCCACGGCCCGCGTCACGCTGACCGTGGTGCTCCCGACCGCGCTGCGCGGCAT
>PMOU01000371.1 GCA_003161205.1 Actinomycetota bacterium
GCCGGGGAAGGGCCCGAAGTTGAAGACGGTGGAATCCTCGGAGGCCGGCAGGTAGAAGCACGACCCCGCCGTGGTCAGGTCCGTCAGGTCTTCACCCTTGGCGGGCAGGTAGGCGTCGTCGTAAACCAGGGCCTTGACCTGGCTCATTCCGTCGGCGGCGTTGGTGATGACTTCTCCTCCGTAGGAATGCCCGACCAGCACGATGGGGCCGGTGATGGACTGCAGGAAGTCGGTCAGGGCAGCGGTGTCGGTGGTCAGGCCCAGCAGCGGGTTGGGCGGGGCGTAGACGGTGTAACCGTCATACTGCAGGATGGCGGTGACGGCATTCCAGCTGCCGGAATCTGCCCACGCGCCGTGCACGAGCACGATGGTGGGCTTGGCGCCGCTGGCATCAGCGGCCATGCCGGCGCGGCCGGTGCGCACGGTCGCCGCGTGGGCGGGCCCGCTCAGGATGCTGGCGAACAGCAGCCCAGACAGGGCCAGGACCCCAGTCAGGATGATGAGCAGCGGCCTGGTCAGCCGCGGGGCTCGGATAGAGAACATGGCATTCCTTTTCGGAAGCTGTAGCGGGGATTAACCGGTTGGGTGGTGGTGCGCCTGCTGGCTATTTGAGGAAGCTGAGGAGTGCGGTGTTGACCTGGCCGGCGTGGGTCCAGGCGATCGCGTGCGGGCCGCCTTCGATGACGACGAGCTGCATGTCCTTGATCAGGCCGGGCAGCCGCTGGCCGGTGTTGGGGAAGGGCAGGATCCGGTCGGCGTCGCCCTGGATGACCAGCACCGGGACGTCGATCTTGGCCAGGTCGGCGCGGAAGTCGGTTACCCAGGTGGGGATGCACGCCACCGCGGCAGCGGCGGAGGCAGCGGTCGCGACGTTCCAGCTGGCCTGGAAGGCCTGCTCGCTGACCAGGGTCCCGCCCAGGACGTCCATGTTGTAGAAGTTGTCGAGGAAGCCCTTCATCCACGCCGGGGTGTCCGCCCGGGCGGCCTGGGCGAACCCGTCGAACAGGGTGCCGGGCAGCCCCTCGGGATTGTCGTCGGTGTGCAGCAGGAACGGCGGAATCGGCGATACGAGCACGCCCCGGGTGATCCGGGCCGAGCCGTAGGTGCCCAGGTACCGGGTGACCTCGCCGGTTCCCATCGAGTGGCCGACCAGCGTGACATCGGTCAGATCCAGCGCGGCCAGCAGGGAATCGAGGTCGGCGGCGAAGGTGTCGTAGTCGTAGCCGGAGGCCGGCTGGCTCGAGGCTCCGAACCCGCGGCGGTCGTAGGTGATCACCCGGTGCCCGGCCTCCAGCAGCACCGGCACCTGCTTGTCCCAGGCGCGGCTACTCAGCGGGTAGCCGTGAATGAGCACGACCGGCGCGCCGGTGCCGTGGTCTTCGTAATACAGCTCGATAGGCCCGGAGTTCTCTTGTCCTACGGTTATGTGCGGCATGGTGTTCTCCCTTGCGCAGTAGCGGTGGCTTTCTATAAGCGACGCTAAGCCGCTATGGAGTGATGACAAAGGGAACCGGCAATGTCCTGCACGACGTGCAGGAAACGGTGCTCATTTTGAGCAGTTGCCGACCCGGCTGGAAAAACCGAAAAGGTACCAGTTATGTGCGCCTTAGTGGTGTCAAATGCTCAGCGCGTGCATGGTTATCTGCAGGCTGCGCATGACACCGGCTTCGTTGATGTTGAGTACTCGGTAATGACCTAATGTCATGCAGGAATGGCGTAAGACCCGCCCGCGAGACAAGGGACCACCAGCGAATGACCGAAGCGGCCGAAACCCCTGCTGAGCCGGGCGATGCGGCCACGGTGCCTCAGCTTTCCGCTGAGCAGTTCGCGCGGCTCACCGCCTACGGGGTAGCGCAGGAGGTCCGAAGCCGGGACGTCGTGTTCCGCCCTGGCGATCCGGCCTATGACCTCATCGTGATCGAGGCCGGATCGATCGAGATCGTCAGCCCGGCCACCGATGATGAACCCGAAGCTGTGGTGGCGGTATACCGGGCCGGCGGGTTCCTCGGTGAACTCAGCCTGCTGACCGGTCAGACCGCCTACCTCACGGCCCGTGTCGTGGAGGCCGGCCGGATCCACCGCATCGGCCCAGAGCGATTCCGGCGCCTGATGGCCGACGATCCTGAGATCTCCGACGTCCTGCTGCGAACCTTCCTGGCTCGCCGGGACCTGCTCCGGAACAGCCCGGCCGCCCGCGGAATCGAGATCGTCGGCAGCGGCAGTTCGGCCGACGCACTGGCGCTGCGCACCTACGCCGCCCGCCGGCGGCTGCCACATGTCTGGCTTGATGCCGACAGCGTGGCGGGGCGGGCCCTCATGCGAGTGACGCCCCTGGTCGCAGCCGATCTTCCCGCTGTGGTCACACCCCAGCAGGTGCTTCGCCGCGCGAGCCCCGGACAGCTGGCTCAGGCGCTGGGCCTGGCCTACCGGCGTGTCGCCGCCAAGGTGGTCGACCTCACCATCATCGGTTCCGGGCCCGCCGGCCTGGCCGCGGCGGTTTACGGTGCCTCAGAGGGGCTCGAGACGGTGCTGCTCGATGCCGTCGGGGTGGGCGGGCAGGCGGCGGCTAGCTCGCGCATCGAGAATTATCTCGGCTTCCCGTCCGGCCTCAGCGGC
>PMOU01000318.1 GCA_003161205.1 Actinomycetota bacterium
AAGCCCCGCCCCCGCAAGCCCCGGCCCCGACCCGCAGATGGCCGTGACCGTGGTTCCCGGCGTTCCGCGGTACCACAACGCGAGCTGCATCCTGATTCGCTTCATGGGCGAGAACGACCTGCAGAAGATGACGCTCACCGCGGCCAGGGAGGCGGGCTGCACCCCGTGCCGGGCCTGCCTGCCGGACCAGCCAGATAAGCAGCCGGAGTAGCTCCGCACCCGGTCAGACGCGCCAGAGCCAGAACGTCAAGCCGAGATCGCGGTCGGCATGCTCGGGCACGTCCGGGGCGGGAGCCTCGGTGCCGGGCTGGAAGCCGACGGCCAGGACCTCGCGGGCGATCAGCCCGGCGTGCTCGGTCAGTGCCGCGGCCAGGTCGGGATCGCGTGCCGACCAGCGCAGCGCGATCCGGTCGGTAACGTCGAGGCCGTCGTTCTTCCGCGCGTCCTGGATGAGCCGGATGACCTCGCGCGCCAGGCCCTCACGGCGCAGTTCGGGGGTGACGGCGGTGTCGATGGCCACGGTTTCCCCGGCCTCGGTGGCCACTGCCCAGCCGGCTCTCGGTGTCTGGGTCACGATCACGTCATCGGGGCCGATCGGCACGTCGGGCTCCCCGGCCACCGGTACCGCTATCGTCGCCCCGGCCAGCACCGCGGCGGCGATGTCGGCGCCCGTGGTGGCGGTGATAGCCGCGGCCACGGCGGGTGTCCGCGCCCCGAACCGGCGGCCGAGGACGCGGAAGTTCGGCTTGACCTCGTAGTCGACGAGCTCGCCAGGATCCCCGCCGAGAACGTCGAGGGATCCCACGTTGAGCTCCGCGGCGATCTGCCTGGCCAGCTCCGGCGGCAGGGCGGCGAAACCGGGCGCTCCGATCAGGGCCCGGCTCAGCGGCTGCCGGGTCCGGACCGAAGCACCGGACCGGGCCGACCGGCCGAGCTCGACCAGCCGCCGCGTCAGCGCCATCTGCGCCGACAGGACCGGGTCGATGAGCGCGGGGTCAGCCGCCGGCCAGGGCGCCAGGTGGACCGATTCCGGCGCGTCGTCGGAGCTGCGCAGGACGCCCCAGACGTAGTCGGTGAGGAACGGCGTGATCGGCGCCATCAGCAGCGTCAGCACGGTCACGCATTCGTGCAGCGTGGCGAACGCCGCCGCTCCGTCCCGGGACAAAGGCCCGTCCCAGAACCGCCGCCGTGACCGGCGCACATACCAGTTGGACAGGTCGTCGATTCCCGCCGCCAGCCGCCGCCCGGCGGCCGCGGTATCGAAGGCCTCCAGCGACTCCGTCACGTCCCGGACCACGGCATGCAGCTCGCTGAGCATCCACCGGTCGATCAGCGGCCGCTCCGCGACGGCGGGCGCCGAGACCAGGTCGGCCGCGGTCCAGCCGCCCGCGTTCGCGTACAGGACCAGGAACGACACCGTGTTCCAGTAGGTGAGCAGCACCTTCCTGACGATTTCGCCGAGCACGTCAGGCCCCACCCGGCGCGCGCCCCACGGCGAGCCGGACGCGGCGAAGAACCAGCGCAGCGCGTCGGCGCCGTGCGCCTCCATCAGCGGTATCGGCTCGAGCACGTTGCCGAGGTGCTTGCTCATCTTGCGGCCGGACTCATCGACGAGCAGCCCGACGCACACCACGTTCTCGTACGACGACCGGCCGAACACCAGCGTCCCCACGGCCATCAGCGAGTAGAACCAGCCCCTGGTCTGGTCCAGTGCCTCGCAGATGAACTGGGCCGGGTAGGCGGCCTCGAACTCAGCCTGGTGGCGCAGCGGCGCGCCGTGCTGGGCGAACGGCATCGCGCCCGAGTCGTACCAGACGTCGATCACCTCGGGCACCCGCCGCGCGCGTTCCCCGCACTGCGGGCAGGGGAACGTGACCGCGTCCACGAACGGCCGGTGCGGATCGAGTTCGGTCAGGTCATGCCCGGCCCGCTCCGACAGCTCGGCCAGCGAGCCGACGCAGGTCACGTGCGATTCCGGGCACACCCATAGCGGCAGCGGCGTGCCCCAGTACCTGGTCCGGGACAGCGCCCAGTCCACGTTGTTGCGCAGCCACTCGCCGTAGCGCCCCTCCTTGACCGTCGCCGGGTACCAGTTCGTCCGCTCGTTCTGCTCGAGCAGCTTGTCCTTGACCGCGGTGGTCTTGATAAACCACGAGGGCAGCGCGTAGTACAGCAGCAGGGTGCCGCAGCGCCAGCAGTGCGGATAGCTGTGCTCGTGCCGGTCGAGGCGGAACAGCAGCCCGCGGTCGTCGAGATCTTCGGTCAGCCGCTGATCGGCGTCCTTGAAGAACATCCCGCCGACCAGCGGCACGTCGTCCTCGAACCGCCCGTCCGGCCGGACCGGGTTGACCACCGGCAGCCCGTGTGCCCGCGAGGTCTCCATGTCGTCGGCGCCGAACGCCGGGGCCAGGTGGACCAGCCCGGTGCCATCCTCCGTCGTCACAAATGACCCTGGAACCACAATGTGTGCGTCCGGGATTTTAATCAGGCCGAACGGACGGTGGTATCCCGCCCCGACCAGAGCCTCTCCGCTGAACCGGGCGATGACCTGCCAGCCGTCACCGAGCACCGGGCCGACCAGGTCGTCCGCGACCACGACGCGGTCCCCGTCGGCCGACCTGCGCGCGACGACGTACGTCGCCTCCGGATGGACCGCTACCGCGGTGTTGGCGACCAGCGTCCACGGCGTGGTGGTCCAGACGAGCAGGTCGGCGCCGGTGAGTTCGGGCGGTGCCCCGGCCGGCAGCGTGCGCAGCGGGAACCTGACCGTGACGGCCGGGTCGGTGACGCTTCGGTAGACGTCGGGCTGGCCCAGCTCAGCGTCGGACAGCGGCGTGCCGCAGCGCGGGCAGTACGGGCTNNAAGTCGCGCACCAGCAGCCCGGCATCGAAGACGACCTTGAGCGACCACCAGACCGATTCGATGTAGCTGGGGTCCATGGTGCGGTAGGCGCGGGAGGTGTCGGCCCAGTAACCCATTCGCCGTGACATCTCGAGCCACGCGTCGACGTACCTGAGCACGGACTCGCGGCACCGCGCGTTGAACTGGGCGACCCCGTACGCCTCGATGTCCCGCTTGCCGGTGAAGCCGAGCTCCTTTTCCACCGCGACCTCGACCGGCAGCCCGTGGCAGTCCCAGCCGCCTTTGCGCGGCACGTGGAACCCCTGCATGGTCTTGAACCGGGGGAACAGGTCCTTGAAGGTGCGCGCCTCCACGTGGTGCACNNGCTCAAGCGCGGGCAGGTCGACCTGCGCGGGTAGCGGCTGGAATCCCTGCACCGGCTCAGGTTAGCGGAAGTCCCCGGTTTGCTACGCGTAGCACCGGGACCTATCCTCCGGTGACTGCTCTTCTCATGATGAACGGAGGCCGCATGCCCGCAGCTGCGCGGTCTGACCCTGCCAGTCTTCCGGTTCGGCCGGGGGAGGAGCCATGGACCGCCGCGGAAATCGCGGAAGTGCAGGCTGAGCTCGAGTCCGAAGCCACCGCCCTGAATGGCGATATTGCCAGGTCAGTCGCTCAGGCGGCCGAACGGCTCACCGACTCGGCCCGCAACGCAGGCGATGACGAGGCCGACACCGGGGCCAAGGCGTTCGAGCGCGAGCAGGAGCTGGCCCTGACCCAGAACGCCCAGGACCTGCTCGACCAGGGTGAGCGTGCTCTGCACCTCATTGATGCGGGAACATATGGGGTATGCGAATCCTGCGGCAAGCCGATAGGGAAGGCGCGGCTCCTGGCGTTCCCCCGGGCGACCCTGTGCGTCGAGTGCAAACAACGCCAGGAACGCCGCTGAACGCGGCGACGGCCCCGGAGACGCCCAGCGCCGAGACGGCCGTCGGCGGTGGACGGCACGCAGTCGTTTCCGGGCGGCCGCGCCGGATCGCCCTGCTGATCGCGGTGGCCGCGTTCGTCATCGCCGCCGATGTGATCTCCAAGTCCATCGTCGTCGCCAAGATGCCCGGCCACCTGCCGATCCGGCTGCTCGGCGGGCTGCTCACGATCACGCTGACCAGGAACGGCGGGGCGGCCTTCAGCATCGGCACCTCGATGACGGTCGTGTTCACCGCTATCGCCGTCGGCGTGATCGTCTACATCCTGCGCGCCGCGCGGAACCTGCGCAGCATCGGCTGGGCTATCGCGCTCGGGCTGCTGCTCGGCGGGGCTACCGGCAACCTGCTGGACAGGATCTTCCGCGCGCCCGCGCCGTTCCAGGGGCACGTGGTCGACTGGATCGAGCTGCCGCACTGGCCGGTCTTCAACCTCGCCGACTCCTCCATCGTCTGCGCCGGCGTGCTCGTCGTCCTGCTCGCCCTGCGGGGCATCCGGCTAGACGGAACCAAGCCCCTGGCCGAGGACGAGCGATGACGACGCCGGATGAGCGCGAGCTCGCCGTCCCCGACGGCCTGGACGGCGAGCGGCTCGACGCCGCCCTGGCCAGGATGTTCGGGTTGTCCAGGTCCAGGGCCGCCGAGCTGATCGGTGACGGCATGGTGCTGCTCGGCGGCCGGGCGGCCGTCAAATCGGACCGCGTGCTGGCCGGTGACCCGCTGCAGGTCACTCTCCCGGCGCCGCGGCAGGCCGAACCTCCGCGGCCGGTGGACGGCCTCGTCGTGCTCTACGAGGACGAGGACATCGCGGTCGTGGACAAGCCGCGTGGCGTGGCCGCGCATCCGACGCCTGGCTGGTCGGGGCCGACCGTCATCGGCGGCCTGGCCGCGGCCGGGCACACGGTGGCCACCAGCGGCGCGGCCGAGCGCCAGGGCGTCGTCCACCGCCTGGACGCGAATACCACCGGCGTGATGGTGGTGGCCAAGAGCGAGCGGGCCTACAGCGCGCTCAAGCAGGCCTTCCGCGAGCGCACCGTGGACAAGCGGTATCACGCGCTCGTGCAGGGACACCCCGATCCGCTGCGCGGCACCGTCGACGCCCCGATCGGCAGGCACCCGTCGTCCGGCGACGGCCGGTTCGCGGTGGTCAGCGACGGCCGGCCGAGTGTGACCCACTACGACACGCTGGAGGCGTTCCGCGCCGCCAGCCTGGTATCGGTGCACCTGGAAACCGGCCGGACCCATCAGATCAGGGTGCACATGGCCGCGCTGCGGCACCCGGTCGTCGGCGACCTGCTCTACGGAGCCGACCCGGTGCTGGCCGCCAGGCTCGGCCTGACGCGCCAGTGGCTGCACGCGGTCAGCCTGACGTTCGCGCACCCGGCCGACGGCCGGGAGGTCTCCTTCACCAGTACCTACCCGGCCGACCTGACCCGCGCGCTCGATATCCTCCGCGCCGAGAACTGACCCTCGCCCGGCTCGGCCCGCCGCGGGCCGGGGTCAGGAGGCAGAATAGGCGCGTGGAGATCGCTGAGCACATCGGCGCGCTGCGCGAGCAGGGCCCCTTGCTGGCCGAGGCGGCCGGGCGAGCCGGCCTCGGCGCGGCCGTCCCGGGATGCCCGCCCTGGCTCGTCAAGGACCTGCTGCGGCACACCGGGTACATCCACCGGTGGGCGGCCAGGCACATCATCGAGTGTCCGGCCAGTGTCCTGGAGGGACCGTCAGAGGCGGAGATCCTGCGGGGCGGCGCGTCGGACCCTGACCTGATCGATTGGTTCCTGGCCGGCCACGGCGCGCTGGTCGAGACGCTGGCCGCGGCCGATCCCGCCCTGGAGTGCGCCACCTTCATGGCGGCGCCGTCCGCGCTGGCCTTCTGGGCCCGGCGGCAGGCCCACGAGACCGCCATCCACCGGGCCGACGCGGAGAGCGCCGCGGGCCTGATGCCCGAGTACGCGCCCGGCTTCGCGGCCGACGGCATCGACGAGCTGATCATGGGGTTCGGGTCGCGGCGCAAGTACCGGCCGCCGACGAGGAGCGGGGTCGGGGACGGTGGCGGCTTGCGGGTGCGGACCACCGATACCGGCGAGGCCTGGCACGTGTCCGCGTCGGCGGGAGGTATCCAGGCCCAGCGGGGACCCCAGGATCCGCCCGGCCCGGCCGACGGCCTCGTGAGCGGCCCGGCCTCGGCCGTGTACCTGTTCCTGTGGAACCGTTCGGGTCCCGCCCCGGCCGGGGTGACGATCAGCGGTGACCAGAGCTTCCTCACCTCGTGGCAGTCCAGCGTCCGCGTTCGCTGGGGCTGATCCGGCCCGGGGATCCCGTCCGGCGCGACACTGTCGCCATGGCCTCGGCGTGCCACCACCGCGGGGCCGTCCGGAGGCGTTAGGGTAGAGGGCACCGGGAATCCCCGGCTTCGGTTGGACCTCACGCGCCCCGCGTGGCTGGTGGCCCGGTACGGGTCACCAGGACATGGGGCCTGCGCCCGCGTGCCCGGAGGAGGCGGCTCGTCGATGACGGTTCCGGCGTCCCAGACCCCGTTCGCTCACCTGCACGTGCACACCGAGTACTCCATGCTGGACGGTGCGGCCCGGCTGAAGGACCTGATCGCTGAGGTCAAGAGCCAGGGCATGACGCACGTGGCGATGACCGATCACGGCAACATGTTCGCGGCGGCGGAGTTCCACCGGCAGGCCAAAGAGGCCGGCGTCACGCCGGTGATCGGGATCGAGGCCTACGTCGCGCCGGAATCCAGGACCAACACCAGCCGCATCCTGTGGGGCCAGCCTCATCAGAAGAAAGACGACGTCTCCGCCTCAGGCGCCTACCTGCACAAGACCATCTGGGCGCGGAACAACGAGGGCCTGCACAACCTGTTCAAGCTCACCTCCCGCTCCTACGCCGAAGGCTGGCTGGTCAAATGGCCCCGGATGGACAAGGAGATCATCGCGGCGCACAGCTCGGGGCTGATGGCCTCGACCGGCTGCCCGTCGGGTGAGCTGCAGACCCGGCTGCGGCTCGGCCAGTTCGACGAGGCGGTCAAGGCCGCGGCGCAGTGGCAGGACATTTTCGGCAAGGAGAATTATTTCCTTGAGCTGATGGAGCACGGCCTGGATATCGAGCGGCGGGTCCGCGACGGCCTGCTCGAGATCGGCAAGAAGCTCGCCATCCCGCCGGTCGTGACCAACGACTCGCATTACACCCGTGAGCAGGACGCGGTCAGCCACGACACCCTGCTGTGCATTCAGACCGGCAAGACCCTGGCCGACACCGACCGGTTCCGGCTCGAGGGCGGCGGTTATTTCCTGCGGCCCGCGGCGCAGATGTACGGCCTGGACACCAGTGACTACTGGCAGGAGGGCTGTCGCAACAGCCAGCTGCTGATCGCCGACCGGGTCGACACCGACGGCATGTTCAACTTCGTCAACCTGATGCCGCGGTTCCCCATCCCGGACGGCTTCGACTCTGAAGGCGACCTGTTCCGGGCCGAGGTGTGGAAGGGGATGGACCGCCGCTACCCGGGCGGGTACGACGAGCCGCGGCGCCAGCAGGCCGAGTACGAGATCCAGATGATCTGCCAGATGGGGTTCCCCGCGTACTTCCTCGTGGTCGCGGACTTCATCATGTGGGCCAAGAACAACGGCGTCGCGGTGGGCCCGGGCCGTGGCTCCGCGGCCGGCTCGATCGTCGCCTACGCGATGGGCATCACCGACCTGGATCCGCTGACGCACGGCCTGATCTTCGAGCGCTTCCTCAATCCCGAGCGCGTGTCCATGCCCGACATCGACATCGACTTCGACGAGCGTGGCCGCGCCGACGTGATCAGGTACGTCACCCAGAAGTGGGGCTCGGACCGGGTCGCGCAGATCGTCACCTACGGCACGATCAAGGCCAAGGCCGCGATCAAGGATTCCTGCCGGGTGCTCGGCTTCCCCTACGCGCTCGGGGACCGGATCACCAAGGCGTTCCCGCCCGCGGTGATGGGCAAGGACGTCCCGCTGTCCGGGATCTTCGACGAAGCCCATCCCCGGTACAAGGAGGCGGGCGAGGTCCGCTCGCTGTACGAGGCCGAGGCGGAGATCAAGCAGATCCTTGACACCGCGCGCGGGATCGAGGGGCTGGTCCGCCAGCCCGGCGTGCACGCGGCCGGCGTGATCATGTCGGCGGAGCCGCTGACCGATCACATCCCCGTCTGGACCCGGCACTCCGACGGGGCGGTGATCACGCAGTTCGACTACCCGACCTGCGAGGGCCTCGGGCTGCTGAAGATGGACTTCCTCGGCCTGCGCAACCTGACGATCATGGTCGACGCGGTGGCGGCGATCGAGCGGAACCGGGGCGTCTCGATCGACCTGCTGACCTTGCCCCTGGAAGATAAGGCCAGTTACGAACTGCTGGCGCGGGGAGAAACCCTCGGCGTGTTCCAGCTGGACGGCGCCCCCATGCGGGCCCTGCTGCGGCTGATGAAGGCGGACAACTTCGAGGACATCTCCGCCGTCATCGCCTTGTACCGGCCCGGTCCGATGGGCGTCAACTCGCACACCAACTACGCGCTGCGCAAGACCGGGCAGCAGGAGATCAAGCCCATCCACCCGGAGCTCGAGGAGCCGCTGCGGGAGGTGCTCGAGCCCACCTACGGCCTGATCGTCTACCAGGAGCAGGTGCAGAAGGCCGCCCAGATCCTAGCCGGGTACACCCTCGGCCAGGCGGACCTGCTCCGCCGCGCCATGGGCAAGAAGAAGAAGGAGATCCTGGACAAGGAGTTCGTCCCGTTCCAGCGGGGATGCCGGGAACGCGGGTACTCCGACCAGGCGATCCAGGCCGTCTGGGACGTCCTCGTCCCGTTCGCCGGCTACGCGTTCAACAAGGCGCACACCGCCGCGTACGGCCTGATCGCCTACTGGACCGCCTATCTCAAGGCCAACTATCCCGCCGAGTACATGGCCGCCCTGCTCACCTCGGTAGGCGATGACAAGGACAAGTCCGCGCTGTACCTCAGCGAGTGCCGCCGGATGGGCATCAACGTGCTGCCGCCGGACGTCAACGAGTCGATAGCGACGTTCGCTCCGGTCGGGCAGGACATCCGGTTCGGCCTGGCGGCGATCCGCAACGTGGGCACCAACGTGGTCGAGGCGATCATCGCGGCGCGCAAGTCGAAGGGCGGATTCACCAGCTTCGCCGACTTCCTGCGCAAGGTTCCCCTGGTGGTGTGCAACAAGCGGGTCATCGAGTCGCTCATCAAGGCGGGCGCGTTCGACTCGTTCGGGGACGCGCGCAAGGGCCTGGTGCTCGCGCACGAGCAGGCCGTCGATGCCGTGATCGATATCAAGCGTAACGAGGCGATCGGGCAGGACTCCCTGTTCGGCGGTGACGCCGAGGCCGAGGCGGTCTTCGATGTTCCCGTCCCGGCGGGGGACTGGGACAAGTCCACCCGGCTGAACTTCGAGCGCGAGATGCTCGGACTCTACGTCTCGGACCATCCGCTGTTCGGCGTCGAGCACATCATCGCCCGGGAGAGCGACTGCTCACTGGCCGAGCTGATGGCCGACGATACCGAGCGGCCCCGCAGCGGTGACCGCAACGATGCGCAGATCGTGAAGATCGGCGGCATCTTGTCCGGGGTGCAGCGCAAGGTGACCAAGCAGGGCAACCAGTGGGCCGCGGCCACCCTGGAGGACCTGGCCGGGGCCATCGAGGTGCTGTTCTTCCCGCAGACCTACCAGCTGTACGCGACCTCTATCGCCGAGGACGCGGTGGTGGTGGTCAAGGGCCGGATAGACCGCCGGGACGACGTGCCCAAGCTGATCGCGATGGACCTGACCATCCCCGACCTGTCGATGGAGGACTCGGGCCCGTTCGTGGTGTCGCTGCCGGTGGCCAGGTGCGTCCCGCCGGTGGTGGAGCGGCTCAGGGAGGTGCTGGTCACTCACCCCGGGCCGACCGAGGTGCACCTGAAGCTGCGCGGCCACGAGCGTACGACGGTGGTGCGGCTAGACGACAAGCTCCGAGTAGCCACTTCACCCGCCTTGATCGGCGACCTGAAGCAGCTACTCGGACCTGCCTGTGTGACCTAGCCGCTGCCTGCTGGACCCAGCCTGCGGGCCCTAGCCCCTGCGCCTGTATGACCCAGCCCCGCTTTAGGCGGGCTGCTGGCTAGGCCTTGGGGCCGATGAGCTGGTCGAGGAAGGCGCGGTACATGCGCAGGGTCTCGCGCAGCGTCTCCGTGTCTGCCTCAGCGCCCTCACCCCAGCGGCCGCGTAGCGAGCGCTGGCGTTCGGTGATCGCGCGCTGCCGCTCCTCGATGGCGCGCTTGCGCTCGGCGATAGCGGCTTCCAGCTTGGCGGTCACCTGCTCGACGACCTCGGCGGCCTCGGTCACCGAGGCCTGGGGGTCATCGACGAACCGGAACTGGATCTGCTGCCACTGCGCGGTGAAATCCACCGCGTCTGGCAGCAGTTTCCCGTAGGCCAGGTCGCCCAGATCGTCCAGCGTGTTCGGTGCCTCGCCCGGGCGCAGCTCCTGCGCCGGCGGCCCGGCGTGGCGCCCCACGCCATTGGGTGCCTCGGTGGCCGCGGAATCCTCAGGTGCCGGGGTAACAACCGGGACGTCCGGGATCGTCGCGGCGCCCGCCTGCGGGCTGTCCCCGGCATAGGCGCTCCCGCCGCCAACGTTCCCGTCATCCACGGCGTCGAGCNNAGCCTCCCGTCATCCGCGGCGTCAAAGCTCGCGCCGGGCACGTCCGGGGTCGTCACTGTGACTACCTCGACCGCACCCACCACCTGCGCGCCCGACTCGTCCCAGTAGTCACCCTCCCGATCGCCAGCCCCCGCCGTGGCGCCGACCCCATGCGGGTCCGTCGTGGCAGCAGTCCCGTTCGGGTCTGTCGTGGCAAAGGTCCCGTTCGGGTCCGTCGTCACGCCGGCGGCCCCATCGGGGCGAACCGTGCCGTCTCCATCCTGGGCGTCGAGAGCGTCCGGGGAATCCGGGCTGCTCACCGTCCCGGCTGCGTCCGGGCTAGCGGGCCACGGCGGGTTTCCCTGCGGCATAACATCCGAGTCGGCGGCCGTGCCAGGGCTGGCAACGGTGTCTGAGTCCGCCGGCGGGGGCGCGGCGCTGCCCACGTCGGACGCGCCTACTGGCGGCGTNNGCCGTGCCAACCGGAGCCGTGCCCACTGGAGTCGCGGCCACTTCAGTCGCGGCCGTCTGGTCCTCGTCCGGCTCATCCCGGTCCGGCCGGTCCCCGCGAAGGGCTGAGGCTACCTTCTGGAAGGTGGTCTTCGGCTTTGACTGGTCGGCCGGATATTCGTCGTTCTGGTCCTCGATCACGTCGCCGCGGACGCCATAGCCGGCGTCCTGCGCCTCACCGTACTGATCCTGCGTCATGGGAGCTGCCTTTCCTGCTGGGTGCTATCGCGGGGTATCCGCGGTACGGTCGCCGGTCTCTGCGGGCAGGTCGCTGTCCTCTTCGATAAGGTCACGGTCCCCGGTGGTCACCGCGCTGTTCTCGAAGGAACGCTCACGGATCTCCGCGACGCGGTCGTTCTCCGGGTTTTCCTGGCCGTTCCGCAGACCGGTCAGATCCTCGAACAGGGTCCGGTAACGGATCATGGCTTCCCTGAGTTCTTCTGTGGTGGCCGTCTCAAGCCGGGTTTCCTGCGTCTGCCGGTAACCGTCGAGCGAGCGGGCGTGGTACACGGTCAGGGCCTCCATGCTGGCGTTCCTGTCGTCCACGGGGTATCCGCGGTCCCCCATGACGTGCCGGATCAGCGCGCCCGCGGTCGCTACGGCCTCGGCCGGGGCGTCGACGAACCGCTCTTGCACCACGGTCCAGTCGCCGCTGTAGCTGGCTTGCTGCTCGGGTGAAAGCTCGTGGATGTTGAGGGCCTCGACGCGCCGCTGCCGGGCAGCTAGCTCGGCGTCGGCCTTCTTCTTGCTGCCTAGCTCCTGAGCCAGGCGGTCATATTCGGGGCCGAACTGGCGGCGCATCCGTGCCCGCCTTAGTTCTCCCGAGGCGACCACGATCGCGGCCACCACGACGATGACGACGACGATGATGCCGATGATTGCTCCGGTCGACATGTTGACCTCCGTGAGGTGTCGGAACCGCCCACACGACTCCCCTCGTTGGATAGGACTAAACGAGCGAAAACCTCGATAACGCCGGCGATTCAGTCGCGACCGGATCCCTCCACGGCTCTTCCGGGGCGCATCAAACCCCCGACAGT
>PMOU01000415.1:0-1913 GCA_003161205.1 Actinomycetota bacterium
GCGGTCGCCGCGGCGGCGAACGCGGCGGCGGGCTGCGCCCGGGCGATCGCGTCGGCGTCCGGCCGGGCCCGGTACAGGGCCAGGTGCGCCCACGCCTCCGCCGGCGCGCCGACGGGCAGCGAAGACGCTGAGAGCGGCACCTCGAGCACGCTCGACTCGGTCACCAGGGCCAGGTCAGCGGCCGGTGTGATCAGCATCGACGGGCCTGATCGGGCGGACACGTGCCCGTACGCGGTGACCAGTCCCAGGCTCGACGCCACGTTGGCCGCCTCGGCCACCGCGTGTCTGATCTCTGCCGCAATCACCGTCGCGTTCCCCTTCCCAGATGCCCGGATGCGTGTCTAAACTGTATGCAGTTTAAGCCGCCGTAGCAAAGGCAGGCAGGCTCGCCAACCACGAACCCGCCAGCTAACAGCACCAGCTAAACCACCCCAACGAAGGAGTGCCATCATGAGCCGGGACGTAGCCCCGATCTTCGCCGACATCGACGCGTTCGACCCCGACAAGTTCGTCGCTCACCTCACGCCGGACGTGACGTTCCGCTTCGGCAACGCCGACCCCGTCACCGGCCGGGCCGCCGTGAAGGAGGCCGTCACGGGCTTCTTCGGCACGATCGACGGCCTCACTCACCACATCCTGAGCGTGTACACCTCCGGCGACACCTCGATCGCGAAGATCGACGTGGAGTACCTGCGCAAGGACGGCAAGTCGGTCACCGTGCCGAACGCCGACATCCTCGTCTTCGACGGCGACCTCGTGCGCGACTGGCAGATCTACATCGACGTCGCTCCCGTCTACGCCTGAGCCGGGAGCCTGGAGAAAGAACCGCATGATCACCCTCACCGATATCGCCTACGTCAGGTCCGGCGTCGCGGACCTGGACGCCGCCACCCGCTTCGCCACCGGCATCGTCGGCCTCGAGCTGGTGGCGCCGACCGAGGTGGGCGTCTCCCACCTGCGCGCCGGCCACCGGCACCACTGCCTGGCCCTGGTCGAGGGGCCGTCGGGGGTGATCTCCTCGGGCTTCGCCGTGGCCAATGCCGATGCCCTGGACGCCGCCGAGACCGAACTCGAGCGGGCCGGCCTCAGCGTGCGGCGCGGCTCGCCCGCCGAAGCCAGGTCCCGGCGGGTCCGGGACTTCATCGCCTTCGACGACCCGTTCGGCAACCGGCTGGAGCTGGTGAGCCAGCAGGAGACCATCTCCCGGCCGGTGAACTTCAGCCGCGGCGCCGGGATCACCGAGTTCGGTCATCTGTGCCTGGACGCGCCCGACGTGCACGAGGCGCACCGGTTCTGGAGCACGCGCTTCAACGCCCGGGTGTCGGACTGGCTGGGCGACGCCGCCTGCCTGATGCGCATCGATCCGGTGCACCACAAGCTCGCCGTCTTCCGCGGCGACGAGCCGGGCCTGTGCCACATGAACTTCCAGGTCGCAACCATCGACGACCTCTTCAGGAACTGGCACTTCCTGGTCGAGCATGACGTCGAGATCGAGATGGGCCCGGGCCGCCACCCGCAGTCCGGCGCGATCTTCCTGTATTTCCTCGGCCCGGAGGGGTTCACCTACGAGTACTCCTTCGGGGTGCGCCAGATCACCGACGAGGCGGCCTGGGTGCCCCGCACCTTCGACCCGGCCGAGCCAGGCTCGATCGACATGTGGCTCGGCCCCACCACCCGTCCCGTCACCCAGCCGCAGGTCCGCCCGGCCAGGATCGCCGCCTCGTGACCACGCAGACCAAGCACCTGGACGTGGCCGGCGTCTCCACCGCGCTGATCGACGTCGGACCCGAAAATCAGGACGCCGACCACCCCCCGGTCCTGCTCTTGCACGGGTCAGGCCCCGGCGTCACGGCCACGGCGAACTGGCGCCCGGTGATCCCCGCGCTGAGCCAGGACCGCCGGGTGCTCGCCCC
>PMOU01000415.1:1929-3581 GCA_003161205.1 Actinomycetota bacterium
GCAGTCCGCCGCATCGTTCTGATGGGGTCGATGGGCGTGGCGATGGCGCTGCCGTCCGGCCTGAACACGGTCTGGGGCTACACCCCCGGCACGGTTCAGATGCGCGAGGTGATCGGCCTGTTCGCGCACGACCGCAGGCTCATCACCGACGAGCTGGTCGAGATGCGGTACCAGGCCAGCCTCAGTCCCAAGGTCCGCGACTCCTGGGCGGCGATGTTCCCCGAGCCCCGCCAGCGCTGGACCGACGACCTGGCCCTGTCCGGCGCCGAACTCAACTCCATCGGCGCCCCCGTCCTGCTGGTCCACGGCCGAGACGACCGCGTCGTTCCCTGGCGCGTTTCATCCGCCCAGCTCATCGACCTGCTGCCGGACGCCCGCATGCACATCATCACCAACTGCGGGCACTGGACCATGATCGAGAAGACCGCCGACTTCCTGGCCGTCGTCCAGCCCTTCCTCAGCTGAGATCGGCGGCCTGCAGGAACGCGCGGGCGATGACCCCGTACCCGGTCGCGTTGGCGTGCTGGTTCGGCCCGCGCGGCGGGGCCGTGCACTCCCACGTATACCGGCAGAGCAGGGCGACATTGCGCGGGACCTTGCCGATCCCCGGCACCGTCACCTGATCGGAGAAGTCCGACGTAGCAAAGGCGCCGAACACGTCCGCGACCTTCGCGTCGTGGTCGGCGTAGACATGATCGAGCAGGTCGTTGTAGCCGGTTTCCAGCCGTTCGATGAGCTTGGCGAAGGCCTGACCGGACGAGCCGTCGCGCCATTGCGCCAGCGCCGGCAGGTAGTAGCTCATCCCGGCGATCCGACCGTCCGGCCCGGCGGCCGTCCGGAGGCGCGTCATGATGGTGCCCAGGCGGCTGACGGCTCCCGGCACATCGGCGACGAAGCAGGGGATGACTTCGATCAGATCCGGCTGGCTGCCGCAGTCCTCCAGGTCGTTGGCGCCGATATCGACGGTGACCAGGAACACGTGGCCCCGGTGCGCACGCAGGAAGGCAACGGCGTCGGCCAGCTGGGAACCGTCCGGGTAGCGGCAGATCCCGCCGTTGATCATCGTGCTGGTCGTCTCGCCCGGACAGCCGAGCTTGACCAGCCGCAGGCCGGGATGATCAGGGCGCAGCGCCGCGTAGAGCTGATCGGGATAGCCCTGCTGGGTCTCGACGCTGACCCCCGCCGCGTTGGGCTGGACGCCCCGGGCGAGTGAGTCGCCCAGGGCCAGGTAGTAACTGGCCGGGACCGGCGGGGCGTGCGAGCCGGCCGGCCCCGAGCATGCGGTTACCGCTGCCGCCACCGCGGCAGCGGCCAGCGCGACGCGGACGAGACCCCTCATCATTTCCGGAATCGACTATAGGGGCGGCCGGGGGCGCCTTCGCCCGCGTGCGGCCTTAGCTGGCCCCGGTCAGGCGCAGCGCCGCGGGCGGATGACGGTCGATGAGCGCCACCGCGTGCGGCACCGCGGCCGGCTCGTAGTCCGGCGCGCAGTCGGTCAGCACCCGCAGCGCCGTGCGGGCCAGGTGGTGCGCCATCTGGGTGAGCGCGCCCTGTTCGTCGCCCGCGATCAGGGCCTCCAGGATCGAGGCGTGCTCGACGTCGCCGGCCGCCTGCCAGCTGTTCGGCTCGGACAGCTGGTAGATGCGGATGTA
>PMOU01000675.1 GCA_003161205.1 Actinomycetota bacterium
CCCTTGGCCGCGTGCACGGTGAGCAGCTTGACCGAATCGGACTCGCCCACCCGGCCGGTCTCGAGCCCGAACTCCTCCTGCTGCGCCGCCGTCAGGTAGGCCAGGAACGCGCCCAGCGTCGGCTCGGCGCCCTCCCCGGCGAACGCGGCCGCGACGTCGGTGAACGCGTCGAGGTCGGCGCGGGCCGCGACCGGGTCGGCGCCCGGGCGCGCCGCGACCTCGATGTCCAGGCCGAGCACCCGCTCCGCCTCCGCGGCCAGGTCGGCCAGCGGCCGGCCGACGTGCGCGCGCAGCCGCCGCAGCTCACCCGCGAGCGCGTGCATCCGGGCGTAGCCGACCGCCGAGTACCCCGCCGGGTCGCCCAGGTCATCGAGCGCCTCGACCAGGCTGCCGGTCTCCGCGGTCAGGTCGGTGATCGCCTCGGCCAGCGGATCGGCCGGCGGGTCGGCCTGGTTCTGGGGCCGGGGGGCCTCGCCGCGGATCAGGACCCGGGCGCGGCGGCCGAGCGCGACCAGGTCCCGCGGGCCGATCCGCCAGCGCGGCCCGGTGAGCAGCCGGGCCAGGGCGTCGGACGCGCCCGCGTCGTGCAGCACCCGCAGCGTCGCCACCACGTCCTGCACCTCGGGCACCACCAGCAGGCCGCCGAGCCCCACCACCTCGACCGGGATGCCGCGGGCCTCGATGGCGCGCCGCAGCGGCACGAACTGCGCGCGCTTGCGGCACAGCACGGCGATGTCGCTCGGGCGAACGCCGGCCGGGCGCCGGTCGGGCCACGGCTGGCCGTCCGGCGCGCAGCCCGGCTCTGCACGCAGGAGCCCGGCGATCTGGGCGGCGAGCCAGTCCGCCTCGTCCAGCACGGTGTTGAGGAGGGCGCAGGTCACCACGCCCCGTTCGGCTCGATCTGGGCCTGACACCAGCCGGGGTACGTCGGGGGCTTCGTACCGGAGGTCCTCCTGGATCGCGGCCGAGGCGTCGAGGACCCGGGCCGAGTTCCGGAAGCTGGTCGAGAGCACCAGCACGGGGGCCGGGCCCGAGGACGCCGAGGCCCCGAAGGGCCGGACCCGCGCGACCAGCGGGAAGTCGACGGTGAACCGGCGCAGGTTCCCTGCGCTGGCCCCGCGCCAGCCGTAAATGGACTGGCACGGGTCACCGACCGCGGTCACCGGGTGCCCGCCGCCGAACAGCGACCGCAGCAGCACCAGCTGCGCGTGGCTGGTGTCCTGGTACTCATCGAGCAGGACCACCTGGTACCGGGCCCGCTCGGCCGCCCCCACCTCCGGGTGCCTGCTGGCGATCCGGGCCGCCAGCGCGACCTGATCGGAGTGGTCGAGCACCTCGCGGGCCGCCTTGGCCGCCGCGTACCGCTGGACCAGCGGCAGCAACTGCTCCCGGGCCCGCTGGGTTTCCATAATTTTCCGAACGGCGCCTGGTACCCGCCCCGGCAGCCCCTCGAGCTCCGCGGTGAGCCATGCCCCGACGGCGGTGACGTCCCCGGCCTCGCGCAGGTGCTCGGCCAGGTCGCCGGCCAGGTCCAGCACGGCCGCGGTCACCGTCTGCGGGGTCCAGGTGATCTCGTCCATCGGCCCGTCGTAGGCGCCCACGATCCCGGCCGCGAGCTGCCAGGACAACGCGGGCGTGATCAGCCGCATGGACGGCTCGAGCCCTTCGCGCAGGGCGTTGTCGCTGACCAGCCGCCCGGCGTAGGCGTGGTAGGTGCCGATCACCGGATCGCCGCCGAACGGGTCGCCGTCTGGGCCGTTGCCTGCTGGTCCTGTGCCGGTCAGTTCCGAGCGGCGCAGGCGCTCCAGCCGGGAGCGCACCCGGTCGGCGAGCTCGGCCGCGGCCTTCCTGGTGAAGGTGAGCCCGAGCACCCGGTCCGGGCGGACCATCCCGTTGGCGACCAGCCAGACCAGCCGCGCCGCCATCGTCTCGCTCTTGCCCGACCCGGCGCCCGCGATGACGGCCATCGGCCCGAGCGGCGCGGCGATCACCGCGGCCTGCTCCGGCGTCGGCTCGGGCACCCGCAGCAGCCGCGCCAGCTGAGCCGGCCCGAGCTGGGCCGCGCGGTCCATGCGCGTGGTCGTGGTGCCCGTGGTCATCGTGCTAGCGGCCGTCATGGGGTGACCTGCTCGCCGTCGGGGTGGACCGGGCAGCAGGAGGCGACCGGGCAGGTGCGGCAGCCGGGATTGACCTTGGCCTCGAAGAGGGGGCCGGCCATGCCGGCCGCGACGGTCTCCACCAGGTCTTTGGCCCAGCCGGGCTCGGCATCCTCGGCCAGCGCGCCCTGCCGCTGGACCTTGGCCCGCATGGTCACGCCCGACGCCTTGCCGACCTGGACGAGTTCGGCGCCGCCCGGCTCGGCCAATCCGAGCCGCTCGAACGCGCCGAGCAGCACCGCCAGCTGGTACACGCCGAGCTGCGGGTGCCGGTCGAGCTCGTCTTCGCGCGGCGCGCTGCCGCCGGTCTTCAGGTCGACGATGACCGCGCGGCCCTGGTCGTCGGACTCCAGCCGGTCCACCCGGCCGGTGATCTCCACCGGCCCGATCCGCACCTTGAGCTGCTGTTCCACCGCGACCAGCTCGCGCGGGTTCTCGGCGTGCCAGGACAGGAACTTACGGACCATCCGCTCGGCCAGGGCGCGCTGCTTCGCGCTGTACCAGGCGCTGCCGAAGTCCAGGTGGTGCCAGATTTCATCGATGCGGTCAGCCACGGCCCGTTCGGAAGCGCCGGACGCGGCCAGGACGGCGGCGGCATGGATAACGGTGCCCAGGTGGCGCAGGACATCAGACCGCCCGGCCCCGACGGCCGCCTCGAGCAGCCACCGCAGCCCGCACCGGGTGAAGGACTCGACCTGGGACGGGGACAGCCGGACGGTCTCACCCCCGGCTACGATCGGGCCGGCGTCGGACAGCTCGGTCAGCGCGTACCACTCCCGCGGGTGCGCGCCGCGGACCCCGGCCGCGGCGAGCCGGGCCAGCTGGGCCGCCGCGGCCTGCCGGACGGCCGCGCTCGCGCTGGTATCGGCGGCGGCCCGGCGCAGGTCGGCGACCAGCGCCGGCATGGACAGCCAGCGGTGGGGCGCGTCGGCGACCCGCTCGACCGGTAC
Source organism: Actinomycetota bacterium (assembly GCA_003161205.1). The sequence continues at coordinate 3,107 of PMOU01000675.1, forward strand.
GTCATCGCCGGCCAGCTCGGTCAGGAACCGGGACGGCCTCTGATCAGTGTCCTCGCCGCCCGCNNGCGGTGACGACGAGCCGCCGCCGTGCCCTGGTGACCGCCACGTAGAACAGCCGGCGCTCCTCGGCGAGCAGCTTGGCGGCCAGCATCGCGGCGTCGACGTCGGCGCCCTGGCTCGCTCCGGCGTGCACTGTCTCGGCGAGCTCGCCCGCGCCGAGCAGGGATCCGCGCAGCCGCAGGTCGGGCCAGGCGCCCTCCTGGACACCCGCGACCACCACGACCTCCCACTCCAGGCCCTTGGAGCGGTGCGCGGTGAGGATGCGGACGCAGTCCTCGCGCACGGCGCGCTCGGCCAGGGTATCGCCGGCGATCTCCTGGCCGGCCAGGCTGTCGGCGAACAGGCCGGGCGCGCCGGGCGGCATGGTGTCGGTGAAATGGGCGGCCTGATCGAACAAGGCGAGCACGGCGTCCAGGTCCCGGTCCGCGGCCGCGCCGGCCGGACCGCCCGCCGCGCTGACCCGCTGCCACTGCTCCGCCAGCCCGGAGGAGTCCCAGATGGCCCAGAGCACGTCCTCGGCGTTATCGCCCCGCTTGATAGCGGCCGTGGCCCGGGCGAGCAGTCCGGCCACCCGCCGGGCCGGCCCGGCGACCCGGTCCGGAACCCCGGCCAGGTCCCGCGGATCGCGCAGCGCCTCGGCGATCAGGTCACCGCCCCGGTGCGCCTCCCCCGGCGCCTCGGCCAGCAGCTGCAGGGACCGGCGCAGACGGCGCAAGCCCAGGGCGTCGGTGCCGCCCAGCGGGCCGCAGAGCAGCTCGGCCGCGGTCTGCTCGTCCAGCGCCGAGGGCCGCAGCGCACAGCGCAGCAGCATGAGCAGCGGCCGGGTGCCGGGCTCGTCGGCCAGCGGCAGCTCATCGCCGGCCACGGTGACCGGGACGTTAGCCGCGGTCAGCGCCCGCCGCAGCAGCGGGACCTGCCGGGTCGCCGAACGCACCAGGATGGCCATCGAGGACCAGGGGATCGCCTCCGCCAGGTGCGCGCGGCGCAGCGTGTCCGCGACCAGGGCGGCCTCCTGGGTCGAGCTGTCCGCGACCAGGATGCGGACCTCGCCCGGTGGGGCGTTCGGGGCCGGGATCAGATCCCGGTGGCTGGCCGAGCCGCCGGGTGCGGACGGGGCGGCCGGCAGCCGCCGGGCCAGCCGGCGGGAGGCGGCCAGCAGCACCGGCCCGCTGCGGCGGCAGGTGCGCAG
>PMOU01000152.1 GCA_003161205.1 Actinomycetota bacterium
GTCGCCCTGGACATGAGCTGGGCCTTGCGGCCGATGACCGGGATCGAGGAACTGCCCGTGCTCGAGGAGGAGATCGCCGCCGCGGTCGACGGCGCGGGCATGTCGGTGCTGTGCGGCTACGACAGGGAGCGATTCGACCCGATCACCTTGGCGCTGATTGCTCCCTTCCACTCTCATGCGGTGGCGGCGGCCTCTTATCATGATGATCCTGTCCTGCGAATATGCCGCCAGTACGTGCCGCCGGGTATCCGGCTGGCAGGCGAGATGGATTTCCTGGCCGCGGACGCGCTCGCGCTGGCGCTGGGGGAGGCGATCCGCATCGACGGTGACATCGCCATCAATATGGCCAAGCTCAGCTTCATCGACGCCCCCAGCACCCGGATGATCATGGAGGCCATCACCAGCCTGGACTCGTCCCGTACGGTGGTCCTGCGCTGTCCTCCCTCGATCGAGGCGAGGTTCGTGCAGCTCGGCGCGGATCGCCTGCCGCATGTCAGCCTGGATGTCGTCGATGAGCAGTAGCGAAGGGCGGCCGGCTCCGGCCGGTCCCGGTGATGGCGCGGTCCTGGCGGGCGACCAGACGTACACCGTGGACGGCGCGGCGCCCCTGCTCCTGGAGCAGGCCTTCGATTCAGGCACGCTCTATGCGTTGCGGGCGGCGGCGCAGGCTCATGCCACGGAGGCGGGCTTGGCCGAGGACCGCACCGATGACCTGGTGATCTCGGTTCATGAGCTGGCCGCGAACGCCGTCCGGCATGGCGCGGGCGCGGGGTGGCTGCGGATGTGGGAGCGCGACGGAGCGCTGCACTGCCAGGTGGAAGATGGCGCCTCACCCGCCACCGCCGGGGAAGCCGCCCGTGGCGGGGAAGCCCGTGGCGGGGAGGCCCGTGGTGGGGAGGAGGGCGCGCCGGAGGCTGCCCGCGAGGACGCCAAGGCAGCGGACGAGGCCACCGGGTCGCAGGAGAATGTGGCGGATCGCTGGCCCTTCCTGCCGGGTCATGGCCTGTGGCTGGTACGGCTGGTGTCCGATCAGCTCAGCGTGTCTTCCGGTCCTGACGGCACGCGGGCTACGATCGTCTTCACCCTTCCTCCCGAAGACTCATCCGCCTCTTCGCCCGGCTGACGGGCGGAGGCGGGCGCGGCGGCGGGCGGGACGGCCCAGGCGATCTGGCCCGGCCGCCATTATGCTTACCTTTGTGAGCACGCTGAAGGCATCGGTGGCGGCGGGAGAGTCAGGGCCGGTCGTGACGCTGTCGGGTGAGGCGGACCTGGCTTCGGCCGGGCAGCTGAGCGACCTGCTGACCGCGCAGCTGGCCGGGGGTGTGCAACGGCTGATGGTCGACGTGTCGGGCCTGCGTTTCGCGGACTCGGCGTCGGTGCGAGCGCTGGTGCTGGCGGGCAAGACCCTGCGGGACCGGGGCGGCGTGCTCGTCCTGGCGCGTCCGCAGCGGGCGGTGGCCAGGGTGCTGGAGCTCATGGGCGTGGATGAGCTGCTCCTCGTGCAGGGCGGCGCGTCCAGGGGGTCGGGATCCGAGGCGGCGGGAGCCGGTCCCGGTTCAAGCGAGGTCTAGGTCGGCGGTCACAGGCTGCGGAACTCCGGCGAGCGCCGCAGCGCGTCGGCCACCCGGCGGGCGGTACTGACCGTGTTAGCGATGCGGAGCATGAGCAAACCGCCTCCTCTGACGCGGAAGACGGACGCGCCTGGCCGGTCGATGATCGAGATGTGCGCGTACAGCAGGCTGTTCTTGCGCACGGTGACCTGGTGATCGCCGTTGCTTTCGACCTGGTAGCCGGGTCCTAGCCTGCGGCTGAGGACCGCGACGACCTCGCCGGGCGTGACGTTTTTGCGCGGCACCTTTACCTTCGGCATGGCCTCTAGGTTAGTGGCACGCGGCGTCAGGCGGACAGCCACGCCGCGGTGTCGGGCGGCAGGATGCCGTCCTCGACGGGGCCGCTGGCCAGCAGTATCGCCTGATGCGGCGGCAGCGGCTCCGGGACCGGCCCGAGATTGGCGGCGAGGACGAATCCCGGCTCCCTGGCGAAGCAGAGCAACCCGGTGGCACCGGCCGCTGGCGGTCCGTCGAACCAGCGCAGGGTGCCACGGCCCAGGGCGGGGTGCTGGCGCCGCAGCCGCAGCGCGGCCCGGTAAAGGGCGAGGAACGAGCCGTCATCAGCGAGCTGGGCGTCAACGCTGTAGTGACCCCAGTCCGGCGGCTGGGGGAGCCAGGGCAGCTCAGCGGAGGGGCCCGGGGAAAACCCGAAACCGGGGCCGGAGCGGGTCCAGGGGATGGGCACCCGGCAGCCGTCGCGGCCGGGCACCCGGCCCCCGGTGCGGAAGAAGGTCGGATCCCTGCGCGCGTCGCCGGGAATGTCCGTGACCTCGGGCAGGCCCAGTTCCTCGCCCTGGTAGATGTAGGCCGATCCGGGCAGGGCGAGCAGCAGCAGTGCGGCCGCCCGCGCGCGCCGCGCGCCGGTCTCGGCGTCCTGGCCGCCGAGAGCAATGAGCTCCGCGACGGTCTGCGGCGTGAACCCCTCATCCAGCCGGTAGCGGCTCGCGGGGCGGGCCACATCGTGATTTCCGATCACCCAGGGCGCTCGCGATCCGCTGGCCAGGGCGAACACCCCGTCGATCGCGTCGCGGAACGCCGCCGCCTGCCAGCGCGCGAGGATCAGCTGGAAGTTGAAGACCTGAGGCAGACCGCCCGGCAGGAGATAGGGCATGAGGGTGGCCGGGGCGTCGTACCAGACCTCGCCGATGGCCGTCCGGACCCCAGGAAAGCCTTCGGCCGGGTAGGAGTCCAGGATGTCGCGCCAGGAACGGTAGAGCTCGTGCAGCTCGGGCCGGTGACGGAACGGGGAAGGCGCGTTCAGCGCGCCCTCGGCGGCGACGTCGGGCAGCTGCGGATCTTTGAACAGAGCGTGGGCCACGTCGACCCGCAGGCCGGCCACGCCGCGGTCGAGCCAGAACCTGATCACGTCCTCGAACAGCGCGGGGACGTCCTTGTCCAGCCAGTTCCAGTCTGGCTGGCTGATATCGAACAGGTGCAGGTACCACTGCCCGGGGCGTCCGCCGGCTTCGGTCACGCGCGTCCACGCGGGACCCCCGAACGATGACGTCCAGTTGTTCGGGGGCAGCTCGCCGCCGGGGCCGCGTCCCTCGCGGAAGATGAACCGGTCCCGCTCCCGGCTGCCGGGCCCCGCCGCCAGCGCGGCGCGGAACAGCGGATGCTCACTCGAGCAGTGATTCGGCACCAGGTCGACGATCACCCGGATCTGGCGCGCGGCCGCGTCTTCGACCAGCCCGTCGAAGTCCGCCATGGTCCCGAGCAGCGGATCCACGGCACGGTAGTCGCTGACGTCATAGCCGCCGTCGGCCAGCGGCGATGGGTAGAACGGGGTGAGCCAGATGGCGTCCACGCCGAGATCGGCCAGGTAGCCCAGACAGGACCGGAGCCCGGGCAGGTCGCCTACGCCGTCGCGGTCCGAATCAGCGAAGCTGCGCGGGTACACCTCGTAAACCACCGCGTCTTCCCACCAAGCATGCCCGTCGCCGCCCACACGTCTCCCTTGGCTTGAAGGTTCACCGCAGCCTATAAGGCGGGGCCGCGGCCGCCCGCGGTCAGGCGGCGGTGGCGCCCGGCTGATCCGTGCCGCAGTACTTGCACTTGGATGCGGCCGCCGGGAGGTCGCTGGACAGGCAGGCGGGGCAGGTCTTAACCGGCGGCGGGTCGCCGAACACCACCTGGCCGCGCCGTGCCTGCATGTGCTTGTAGGGGATCACGATGAGGAGGTACACGACGGCGATCAAGATGACGAAGTAGATGATCGCCGAAATGAAGGAGCCGAAATCGACGAAGGTCTTCGCATTGCCGGCCTGGCCGAGCTGTACGCCCAGTCCGATGGACTTGCCGCCCTGGAACCTGGTCACGATCGGATAGATGATGTTGGTGGTGAAAGCGGTAATCAGGCTGCTGAACGCGAGCGCCACGACCAGCCCCACCGCGACGACGATCACGTCGCCGCGCATAAGAAAGTTCTTGAAGCCCTTCACGGTCTCTCTCCGATTCGCTTGCCGTCCGTCGCGCCGGGTCGCCGCGTCCGGCCGTCGCCGTCCCGCGCCGCCCCCTGGCTTGGGAGTCTGTTTGATCGTTGTGCCTGATGTTGCGTTATATAACGCGGCTTAGGATTCCTTCTCCCGCCTTGCGAAGCAAGCGTCTCGGCCGGCATGGCCCCAACCGACGCAAAGACCTATCCGCGCCGCAGTAGAGTCATCGCGGAGGCGTCTGGGTGCCTGGTGGCCCCCCCGGTCTTCAAAACTGGTGAGCGCTGCACCGCGGCGCTGGCGGGTTCGATTCCCGTCCGCCTCCGCCAAGCTCTGGCCTGGGGCGATGTCCGCCGCGGTACTGTCACCCCCGCCAGCCCGCCGCGGTGATGCGTCCGCGACAGCGCGTTGACGCTGGATACGACCTGGTAACGGGCCTATACCAAGTTCGCACCTATTGTGCACCTGTGTGACCTCGGGCGCGTCTCCGAAGGGGGAGAGCGCAGCCGCGCAGGGAGGGAGGGAATCATGAAGGCCGATCACCACAGGCTGGCTTATGACGGTAGCGGGGACGGCGGGCATCTGACCGAGCTGGCGCGCGCTGAGGCGGAGCTGCTGTCATCGCACGACACTCACCAGGTCATCGCCGAGCGCCTGGGCATTTCTCCCAATCTCGTCACGAGCTACTGTAATCACTTGGTGCATCAGTCCAGATTGGAGCGCTGCCCGCACGTCCAGCGTGCCGATGGCGAGAGCGAGCAGCCGCCGTCATGGAACTGGTTCGGCCAGCAGGACCCGGGTCAGGACCAGGAGCAGCCTCAGTCTCCGCCGGACCCGCCGGACCCGCCGGACCCGCCGGACCAGCAGGACCCACCGGACCAGCAGGACGACCAGATGGACCCTGGCCAGTACCAGGACTGGTCGCCGTATCCGCCGCCGCAGCCGCCCTTTTCCGGTCAGGAGCCTAGCTACATTCCGCCGCCCGGCCGCCGGCCGGCGGATCCGTGGCCCGTTCGCCACAAGGTGCTGACCGGGATACTTGCTGCCGTGGCGCTCCTGTTCGCGGCCGGCATCGGCGCGGTCGCCGGCAGCAAGAGCGCAGGCAGCGCCGCCCCGGCGCCGACCGTCACCGTTACGAGCACGGCGGCCACCGTCGCGAAGCCGCACCCGACGGTCACCGTCACGAAGACCGTGCAAGCGACCACGAATAAGCAAGGGGAGGCCACGCAGATCAGCACGGACGGAGTGTATGTCGTCGGCCAGGACATTCCCGGCGGCACCTGGCACACCGCGGGCGGCCAGCAGTGCTACGAGGCCACGCTGTCGGGCGACGACACGACCAACGACATCATCTCCAGCAACAACTTCTCCGGTCCGGACACCGTGAGCCTGGATGGTGTCAAGGCCTTCGACATCAACGGCGACTGCACGTGGCAGCAGGAGGGATAGCGCCGTCGGGGTGGCTCAGCTGAAGTAGTGGCCCTCCTTGAGATCGGCGATCAGTCCCGGGCGGGTTGGCTGCCAGCCGAGCAGGTCCCGGGTGATCTGCGCCGAGGCGGGGCCGTCGAATCCCCAGAAGCCGCCGAGGAAGCCGACGTACTCTGCGGCCTGCTCAGGCGTGACGGAGACCGCGGGAATGCCCACGATCCGCGGACTGCTGCTCGACCTGCTCGCGACCGGTGACCGGGCCCGGGTCCAGGACGCGGCGGAGAGCTTCTTCGCCAGCCTCGAACGCCCGTCAGCCGGCTAGATCCACCATCACGCCGAGACGCTTGGCCAGCAGGCCCGCGTGCTCCGCGTCCTGGGCGCTGAAGGCGCCCGCGCCCCGGGTGAAGCGGATGTGGTGCAGCGCGCCGCCGAGGGGCAGGCCGTCCTCGCGCACCAGCCTGATGCGCTTGCCGCCGGGCCAGGTCAGCTCGGCGGCCTGATCGCTAGCCGCTTCGAGCTGGCCGTCCAGTGCCTCCCGGAAGAGGCGCGTCGCGCCGGCCAGATCGCTGACGTGGTGCTCGATCAGGTCGAATGAAGCGGGCGGGCCGGGCTCGGGGAGTTCGCGAGGGGCAGACGACCGCGGCGAACCGGCCTGCTGGGCGACCTGAATCACGATGCCGTGAGCGGCGCGCGGGTGCAGGAACGCCTCTTTCCAGTACGGCTTAGCCAGGTTGATCCCGACGGGCTCGATGCCAAGGGCCCGGATCCGGGCCAGTGCCTCGCCGATGTCGTCGACGATGAAGTTGAAGTGATGCGGGCCCGCCCCGCGGGCCGCCAGGAACCGCTCGAGGAAGGCGGCATCCGGTCCGCCGGTCGGCGTGATCACCTCGATCTTCGGTCCCGCGCCGAACGTGAGCTGGCCCCACCGGAATCCCGGGGAGTCGCCGCCGTAGGCCCACTTTCCGCCGAGCACCCCGGCGAACAAGTCCCAGCCGTCGGTCAGGGCTCGCGTGCCGATGGCGAGGTGGTCAAGGACGGCGGTCATGGGCCTCTCGCGGCGGTCGGGAGCGTCCGGAGCCGGGCAGCAGTGATCTTGCCGGCAGGATCACGCTACCGCCCGCTCCCGTCTCCGGCCAGTCACACCGGCCGGGCTTGATCTGTCAGGGATATGACGAAACGCGACAGGGGAAATGTGACCGATGGACGAGGTCCAGGGAAACTCCACCTGGCCGTGCTCGATGGCTGAAGAGCAGCATGCGCAGCCGGGATCCTGGTCGGCGTGGCGAAGCCCGGTTTCGGTGTATCACCGCCGGGCGTCGGTGACTCTTTGGTGTTAGACGGCCGGGACTTCACTAGGCCAGACCCGTCGCGGCGCAGCTCGGTTTGGTGGTGGTGGCTATGTCTGCAGCGGGCAAGGACCACGGATGGCAGAAACGGGAGCCGGGGCGTGACCGGTCCACCGTGAATGCGGTGATCCGGACGCTCGGCCAGCTAGAAGCACGTGCGGCGAAGGCCGGCGACGAGACCCTGGCCAGCGCGGTGGCCACGGGTCGCATGGCCTTGACGCAATGGCAGGACCTGGCCGGCCGGCTCCGCGAGCTCGAAGGCGAGTACGAGCGGCTAGCTCGGTGCGAATCGACGGCGCTGGCCCGGCTGCGGGACATACTGGAACTGCTGGACAGATTCGCTGAGCCGCGGTCGGCGTCCCCGTCGGCGCGCCCGGACCGGGTGGCATCGGCGGGGCAAGCAGCGCCGCCGCGACCCAGCCACGGACGCGACGCGCCTGTCGTCCTGGCCGTGCGCATGCTCGGTCCTTTCGAGGTCGCGATCGGCGGCCGACAGGTTACGCACTGGCGCGGGCAGCGGACCCAATCGCTTATGCAGTTCCTCGTGGCTCACCGTCGTCGCAGCGTGGTGCGCGACGAACTGATCGCGGCAGTATGGCCGGACGCCGACGAAGACAGCGGGCGTCACCGGCTGCACCAGGCCGTCTACGAACTGCGCGGCACCTTGCGCGGTATCGACCCGGAGCGCTCGCCTATCATCTGCGCCGACGGCGGATACGCAGTCGATCACAAGGTGCCCGTCTGGGTAGACGTCGAGGAGTTCGATGATCTCGCGTCGGCCGCAGCGCGATGCTTTGCCGCGCAGCAGGCCGAGCAGGTTATCAAGCTGTCGCGAGAGGCCCTGGGCCTCTACCGCGGCGACTTCCTGTGCCAGGCCACCGAAGCAGACTGGGCTGCGATCGAGCGCAACCGGCTATCGGCTCGCTTCGTGCAGGTCAGCATTCACCTGGGTGAGCTCCTGGCCCGGCGCGGTGATTGCGTCACGGCTCTCGCCGTGGTCGACGCGGTACTGCGCAAGGAGCCCTGGAACGAGGACGCCACCGTGATCAAGATGCGCTGCCATGCCCAGACCGGGGCCCGCTCCATGGCCGCCGCTGCCTTCCGTGCCTGCGCCGAGGCGCTGACCCGCGAGCTCGGCATCGCACCCGCCGCGCAGACCGTCCGTGTCCACGACCAGATCCGGGCCGGTGAGCTGACCGTGCCCCACGGCGGGCCTACTGCCGCGCGGAGCCGAATAGGACCCCGACCACCTTCGCCCCAAGCATCCGGTGCAGCTCGGCCATCCCGGTGACCCGCAGCCGCAGTTCTACCCGCACGCTGTTATCGTCTGCGCCGGGCACCGGATTCCCGGTCAATTTCGCGTCGATGATCTCCAGCGACACCACCGTCGCCGTCGCGGCCGCCGCCTCAGCTAGCGGCTGCGCCGACCCGAGCCGGTCGAGCATCCAGCCGACCCACTCCGTCGGGTCGACGCCGGCGAACGTGGTCTCGTCCCCGGTCTCCTCGTGGTAGAGCCTGGTCCGCCGACCTGGTCCTCCCGGCTGGATGTCGAAGAAGATCGAGAATCCGGACCGCTGCTGCCACCGGTCCGGCACCACCCCGCTAGCGGGGCCGGACTCCTGAGGGGCATCGCCCGCTCCGTCCCGCATAGCTGGACCTCCCGCCTCACATCAGCTGCCGGCCCTCAGGTATCGCGGTGGTCAGTGATGTCCGGGCGGCCGGGATGATGCCCGGCTACCCGGCGCTGATGACTAATCGTCCGTCTCCGGCGGCACTACGGTGATGGTGTACGCGTCGCAGCTGCCGTAGACGAACCCCACCTTGCCGCAGCAATCCTTGGAGCCCAGGGTGATGCACAGGTGGTACTCCCGGCCGCATTCACCGGGATTGAACGTGCCAGGGGCCACGTCGAACACGAACGTCCACACGTTCGTGCAGCACGGACTGTTGTCCCCGGTCAGCTCGATCCATTCGCAGAAGTCCCCGGACGGGCCGCACCCGCACGCCTCGAACGCGAGGCAGACGCACAGGCTCGTGTTACACAGGTAGTTCAGGACCTTGCCGGTCAGCGTGACCGTGACCGTGACCTGAAGCACCTGGTTAGAGTTGATGAACCCGACCGGCTCTCCCGGGTTCGACTTGTCGGCGAAGGTGGCGGTCATCGTGCCGCCCAGGTCCCAGATGTGCGGTCGGGGTTCGAGGATGCACGGTGCGGTACCGACGTTCGCGGCTTCGGCTGGCATGGTTTCTCCGTTCGCAGTGCCGCGCAGGTGCGGCGCCGGCGACGTCCGCCGGTCTGCTACCGGTATGCGCCTGCCCGCTCACGCCCAGCTGCGCGAACACCCGCTGAGTCGGCCGTGAGCGTTCACGGCCGGCTCAGGAACGGTTCCCTGAGACCGCTGTCAACAGCACAGAGGCGGCAACCGTTCAGCGGTGGCGGAGCAGTTGGTCGAACGACGGGGCGGACGCGTAGGGATCGGTTTCGCCCGCAGGCTGGCGCTGGCCGATCAGGGCCGCCAGTTCGGCGCCGGCCCGCTCGATCCGGGTGGTGAGCGCGCGGTCGGAGGTGCCAGCCGAGCCCCAGTCCTCGGTGGCAGCGAAGACGGCGGTCGGCACCGTCACGGCCCGCAGGTAGCTGAACAGCGGCCGGATCGCGTGCTCCAGCGCCAGAGAGTGACGCGCCGTGCCGCCGGTGGCCCCGATCAGTGCCGGTTTGCCGGCCAGCGCGTCCGGGTCGAGTATGTCGAAGAAGGACTTGAACAGGCCGTTGTAGGACCCGCTGTACAGGGGCGTGACCGCGATCAGGCCGTCGGCGCGGACCGTCTGCGCCACGGCTTCGGCCAGCGCCGGGCTGGGGAATCCGGTCAGCAGGCGGTTGACGACGTCGTGGGCGAGCTCGCGCAGCTCGATCGTGACGATCTGCGTCCCGGCCGGCAGGGCCCAGGCCGTGGCCGCGGCGAGCTGGTCGGCCAGCAGCCGGGTGGACGACGGCTGGCTGAGCCCGGCCGAGACGACGGCGATGGTGCGCGCGGTCACCGGCTGCTCGTTTCCAGCTCGGTGTCCGCATCGGCCAGGGAGGCGGCCACCAGGGCCTGATGCGTGGGGCCGTCCGGCACGTCGGCCGGACGCAGGGCGTCGAGTTCGCGGCGCAGCACCGGCACCACCTCGCCGAGCAGGTCCAGCTGCTCGAGCACGGTCGTGAGCGGCAGGCCGGCGTGGTCCATCAGGAACAGCTGGCGCTGGTAGTCACCGAAGTGCTCGCGGAAGGTGAGCGTCTTGTCGATGACCTCCTGCGGGCTGCCCACGGTCAGCGGCGTCTGGCTGGTGAAGTCTTCCAGCGACGGGCCGTAGCCGTAGACCGGGGCGTTGTCGAAGTACGGGCGGAACTCGCGCACCGCGTCCTGGGAGTTCTTGCGCATGAACACCTGGCCGCCCAGGCCCACGATCGCCTGCTCGGGCGTGCCGTGCCCGTAGTGGGCGAAGCGCTGGCGGTAGTAGCCGACGAGCCGGACGAAGTGCTCGGTCGGCCAGAAGATGTGGTTGGCGAAGAATCCGTCGCCGTAGAAGGCCGCCTGCTCGGCGATCTCGGGGGTGCGGATGGAACCGTGCCATACGAACGGCGGCACCCCGTCCAGCGGACGCGGCGTTGAGGTGAATCCCTGCAGCGGCGTGCGGAACTCCCCGTCGGCGTCGACCACGTCCTCGCGCCACAGCCGGTACAGCAGGTGGTAGTTCTCGATCGCCAGCTCCAGGCCCTTGCGGATGTCCTGGCCGAACCACGGGTACACCGGGCCGGTATTGCCGCGGCCGAGCATCAGGTCGACCCGGCCGTCGGCCAGATGCTGCAGCATCGCGAAGTCCTCGGCGATCTTGACCGGGTCGTTGGTGGTGATCAGCGTGGTAGCGGTCGACAGGATCAGGTTGTGCGTCTGGGCCGCGATGTAGCCGAGCATCGTCGTCGGGGAGGAGGGCACGAACGGCGGGTTGTGATGCTCACCGGTCGCGAACACATCCAGGCCGACCTCCTCGGCCTTGCGGGCAATGGCGACCATCGCCTTGATGCGCTCATGCTCGGTCGGCGTGCGGCCGGTGGTGGGGTCGGTCGTGACGTCGCCCACGGTGAAGATCCCGAACTGCATGGCTGCTCCAGCTGTGCTCGTGACCGGCAGGACCTGGCCACTTCGTCTCTCAATCTGTTTGAAAGTGCAACTAGTTTTGGGCGGCCGGTATTCCGCCCGGGCCGGCCAGGTCCCGCCCCGCAGCCGCAACGATGGACCCTTGCTGTGGTGGCAGCGACACCAATGGTCCGTCGTGGTGGTGAGATCCCGGGATTTGTGGCCAGCCGGAGCATTCAGCGTCGCGAATGCGCGGCCAGGCCGGCTGCCGCACGCAATTGACAATTTACACGCGCAACCATTGCTTGCTAAATCTCATGACGCCGGAAGGAACGACGACACGGCGCTGGTTTCGGGAATCCGCGATGTCTAAAATCGCGACCCCATTTGGTACTGGCGCGAAGCAGGCTGGTAGACCTAGGTTTGCCAGAGGAATACGTCCTGTTCGCAGGGAGGAGATCGCATGGCAGAAATCACCGTCACCGTCGATGGCGTGAAGTATGCGGATCACGTCGAGCCCCGGATGCTGCTTGTTCACTATCTGCGGGAAATAGTGGGAAAGACGGGGACGCCTATCGGGTGTGATACGTCCAATTGCGGTGCTTGCACCGTGCTGTTGGACGGAGAGTCGGTGAAGAGCTGTGCAGTCCTCGCAGTCCAGGCGGACGGCGCGCAGATCGCCACCATCGAGGGTTTGGCGGAGGGTGGCCTGCATCCTCTGCAGCAAGCCTTTCACGAGGAGCATGCGCTCCAGTGCGGATACTGCACCCCGGGGATGATCATGGCGGCGTCTGACCTGCTCAGGGAGAATCCTCACCCGAGCAACGAGGAGATCCGCGAGGGGCTCGAGGGCAACCTGTGCCGCTGTACGGGCTATGAGAACATCGTCCGCGCCGTTCGGCGCGCCGCCCAGGCGGGGGTGACCTCATGACGGCGCAGACCGAGGCACCCCAGGTAGCGGAGCTCGAGATGGGGCGGGCCCGGCTGCGCAAGGAAGACGAGCGTCTCATCACCGGCCAGACCAACTGGACCGACAACATCAGGCTGCCCGGNNGCGGACTTCGCCGCCGAGCAGGGCAGCCTGCCCTGCGCCTGGCCGGTCACGCCCGACATCGTGATTCCCGACCACCCGCCGATGGCCACCGAGGAAGTGCGCTACGTCGGCGAGGCCGTGGCCTGCGTCGTGGCCCGTGACCGCTACGCGGCGGCCGACGCGCTGGCCGCCATCGAGGTCGACTACGAGCCGCTTGCGCCGGTCCTGGACATCAGGACCGCCCTGCACGAGGACTCGCCCAAGGTGCACGAGGCGGGCAACAAGAGCTTCGAGTGGGTCTTCGCCAACGGCGACCTGGAGGGCGCCTTCGGTGACGCGCCCATCGTGCTTGAGCGCTACTACCGCCAGCAGCGGCTGATCCCCGCCGCGATGGAACCGCGTTCGGTGGTGTGCTCGTGCGTGGGCGGTGAATTCACGCTCTGGTCGGCCACCCAGATCCCGCACGTGCTCCGAGTCATGCTGGCCCTGGTGACCGGCATCCCCGAGCAGAACCTCCGGGTCATCGCGCCCGACGTCGGCGGCGGTTTCGGATCCAAGCTGCAGGTCACGGCCGAAGAGGTGCTGGCCGTGCTGATCTCGCGCAAGCTGGGGCGGCCGGTCAAGTGGACCGAGTCCCGCAGCGAAGGCAACATGACCGTGCACCACGGCCGGGACCAGTGGCAGCACCTGCGGATCGCGGCGGACCGCGACGGCCGGATCCGCGGGCTCGACGTCGACCTGCTCGCCGACATGGGTGCCTACCTCATGCTGGTCACGCCGGGTGTCCCGCTGCTGGGGGCGTTCATGTTCCCCGCCATCTACAAGATGGACGCCTACGCGTTCAAGTGCACCGGGGTCTTCACCACCAAGATGCCCACCGACGCCTACCGGGGCGCGGGGCGGCCCGAGGCTACCTTCGGCATCGAGCGGATCATGGACGAGCTGGCGGTAGAACTCGCCCTGGACCCGCTTGAGCTGCGGGAACGGAACTGGATTAAGCACGAGGAGTTCCCGTACACGACCATCGCGGGCCTGACCTACGACTCAGGCAACTACGAGGCGGCCACAGCCAAGGCCAAGGAGCTGTTCGACTACGACGGACTCCGCCGGGAGCAGGAACTGCGCCGGGCCAGCAACGACCCGGTCCAGCTGGGCATCGGGGTCTCCACCTTCACCGAGATGTGCGGCCTGGCTCCGTCCCGCGTGCTCGGCTCGCTGGCGTACGGCGCCGGCGGCTGGGAGCAGGCGTCGATCCGGATGCTGCCCACCGGCAAGGTAGAAGTCGTCACCGGATCCAGCGCGCANNACCTACGGATCCCGGTCGCTGGCGGTCGGCGGTATGGCCCTGGTCTCGGCCTGCGACAAGGTCATCGAGAAGGCCAAGGTGATCGCCGCGGGCATCCTGGAGGCGTCGGCCGATGACCTGGAGTGGTCACCCGGGCGATTCGCGGTCCGCGGCGACCCGGACAAGGGCGTCACGATCGCCGAGATCGCGCTGGCCACCTTCGCCGCGCATAACCTGCCCGACGGCGTCGAGCCGACCATCGACGCCGATGCCACCTACGACCCGGACAACTTCTCCTTCCCGCACGGCACCCACCTGTGCGCGACCGAGGTCGACACCGAAACCGGTTTCGTCAAGATCCGCTCCTACGTCTGCGTCGATGACATCGGGGCGGTGGTCAACCCGCTCATCGTCGA
>PMOU01000520.1 GCA_003161205.1 Actinomycetota bacterium
TTGGGCGGCAGGTCGTTGACCACGCGATCACCGATCTGGATCTTGCCCGCGGTGATCTCCTCGAGCCCGGCGATGGATCGCAGCGCGGTCGACTTGCCGCAGCCAGAGGGCCCGACGAACACCATGAATTCGCCATCTTTGACGTCGAGGCTCAAGTCGTCGATGGCCTTGACGTCACCTGTGTAGGTTTTTTCCACGTGGTCGAGGATGATCTGTGCCATGCCGGCAGCGTAACTTTCCTGTGACCTGACGGTAAGTACGCGAAGGCTTATGTTACATTAGCGTAACGACCGTTATCATTTCGTTATATAGGGATGTTTGTCGCCAGGTAGTATCGATGGCGCTAACGTGACCACGTGGAAGAGATAGATCGCAAGATCGTGTCGCTGCTGACCCGCAACGGCCGGATGAGCTTCACCGAGCTGGCCAGGCAGGCGGGCCTGTCGGTGTCGGCGGTCCACCAGCGGGTGCGCAGGCTCGAGCAAGATGGCGTGATCAAGGGCTATGTCGCGGTGTTCGACCCGGACAGCGTCGGCCTGCCGCTGACGGCCTTCGTCTCGATCAAGCCGTTCGACGCCGCCGCCCCCGATGACCTGCCTCAGCGGCTGGAGCACCTGGTCGCAATCGAGGCCTGTTACAGCGTCGCAGGAGATGAGAACTACATCCTCAAGGTCCGGGTGCCTTCTCCCGCCGTGCTCGAGGACCTGCTGCAGCAGATCCGCACCATCGGCGGCGTCTCGACCCGCACGACCGTCGTGCTCAGCACGCCGTACGAGAACCGCCCGCCCGACCTGTGACGCGCGTCAGCTGCGACCCTGATCCGCAGAACACCGTGCATTCCTGTGAGCATCTTCGCGCCCGCCGGCCTCGGATCCTCGCGCAGCGATTCGTTGCGGCCTTGATGCGTTCGACTACCACTGTACGGCGACGGTCCTCACCCTGCGGCGAACTGCCCGGGGCCTCGGGACGAATGCCAGGTCTGTCCAGGGCCGCCGGGACCGGCCGCAACAGCGATTGCCTGGCATGGCGCGCATCGGCGCGCTGCCTTAGGGTTTGGGCATGGCGGACCCGCAATCCAGCAGAGGTGGCCAGGGCGATCTGCCTGCTGCCGTCGCGGGCGAGGAGCTCCGCGCATCACATGCGGACCGGGATCAGGTGGTGGAACTGCTGCGGGTAGCCGCCGGGGACGGTCGGCTCTCCGCGGAGGAACTGGACGACCGCCTGGAACGCGCGCTGACCGCCAGGACCTACGCCGAGCTCGCGGCGCTGACTGCCGACCTGCCGGGTGCCGCTGTCGTCCGGCCCGGCGCGGGCGCGGTGAGCGCCACACCGAAGGATCTGGCACGGATCCACGTCCGCGGCAGCAGCATTCGCCGCGATGGCCGCTGGGTAGTGCCCAAGGAACTGGACGTCAAGGTAAAAGGCGGCGCCGTCACGCTGGACTTCACCGAGGCGGTGATCACGCAGCCGCTGCTGCGCATCACCGCCGAGGTCAGAGGGGGAGAGCTCAGGCTGATCACCACGCCGGGCATCGTGGTGGACGCCGATGACATATCGCTGCACGGCGGGAGCGTCAAGCTGCCCGAGCCGCCCGGCCTTGGCGTCCCCGTCCGGTTGCGCGTCGAGCTCGCAGGCTCGGTTCGCGGTGCGGCCATCACCGTGGGGCCGCCCCCTCCGCCCCCTCCGCCCCGTCGGCCACGACGCACGTTCTGGCAATGGCTGCGCCGCGCCCCGCGTCCCCCCGCCATCGCCGCATGATCTGGACGGGTGAGCGCAACGAGCAGCAGGGACGGCTGGTGGCCAAGATGTACCAGGCCGCGGCGTCCGTGCCCGCTGAGCGCCGCGCGGTCATCGCGGCCGGCCTGCCCGGCGCGGACAAGGCCAGAGCCCTCGAAGAGGCTGGCGTGGATCGCTCGCGCTACCTCACCGTCAGCATCGACGACATCCTGATCCAGATGGCGGCCAGCCAGCTCATCCCCGAGGCGGATGGGCTCTCCCCGCTGGGACGGTCCGGCCAGGTCCACGCGGAGGCCCAGTTTCTGGCCAAGCGTGTCGCGCTGCTCGCGCTCACGGACGGCAGGAACCTGATCCTGGACATCTCGCTGGCGTCCTGGCGCGCCGCCGAGGCGTGGACGTATGCTCTGCGGTTCGCGGATTACGCGGTGAACGCGGTGTTCGCCGACATCGGGATCGACGAGGCGGCGAGCTGGTCTGACGCGGCCTATCAGCGCGGCGAAGAAGAGTTCGCCCGCGGGCAGGGTTACGGCGGCAGGTACGCCCGGGCGAAGGCTATCCGGGCCCTGGCCGGCCCGGCCGTCGCCGAGCCCCGGAACCGCATCAGGTGGGCCCTCGGAGCCCGATCCGCCGGAGCCATCGGGGGAACCGTCGGGACCGGAACCTTTCCCGGCGGAGCGGTGACCACGATGCTCACCTCCTATCGCGACGGCCGGCTCACCCTGGACGATCTCTCGCTGGAATTCCGCGCCCGCCGGTGGCCCCAGGTCCCGGATGTCTGCCCGCCCGAGCTGGAGCAGGCCAGGGCGGCCATCGACGACCCCGAGCCCTACGTCCCCGGCTCCTTCGACGACGTCGTGCTCGCCTACGACCGGGGCTGGCTGTCAGACGGCGAGTACGAAATCCTGGCCGGTGCCGCCGCCGCCGACCTCCCCGGCGCCTGACCCCGCGCCCGGTCCCAGCGCCACGCGGAAAGAGCGATCTCCCGCACGCCGGAGGCAGGGGCCACGACCCGTTCGGTCAAAAATTTATTTACCGAACGGGCCGTGGTGCCTCACCCGGCCGAACCGGAACAGTTACCCGCGGGATTGGCCTGAGCGGGCAGCTTGGTCACCCCGGTCGGCAGCTTGCCGTGCACGGCGTAGTAGGCCAGGTCGGTCGCCCGCGCGGGAGTCTGCGAGGTCGTGGCCGCGGCTCCGTCCTCGTAGTAGGCCACCCCGGGCAGCTTGTCCAGCGGCTCGCTGGCGGCCAGGGCGAACGGCGTTCCGCCCGCGCCCTCGTCGGACGGGTCGGACCAGCCGCACGCGTTGTAGTACAGCGCGTCGTCGGCGGCCGCCCCGACCGCGATGACCAGGTAGTTCCCGCTCAGCGTGGCCGCCCAGGCGGTGCTGAAGGATTCGGTCACGGCGCTGGCGGGCAAGCCCGCGGCGGTGGCCGCGTGGCGCGCGCTGGTGTCGTCGCCGGACGTGGCCGCGTACAGCAGGACGCGGTCCGCGAGCGTGACCTCGGTATCGGGCAGCGTCGTGGCCGTCCAGCCATCCCCGGGCGCCGCGCTGTGGTCCAGGCGCAGCGTGGCGCCGTCGGCCAGGAAAAGCTCCAGCGGCTGTCCGGCCGGGAACGCGCTGACGGACGGAATGCTCGTCGCGGTGCCCGGCAGCATGGTGGTCTGGCTGTTCTGCGCGGTGACGGCGGGCTGGCCGCCCCGGGTGAGCCAGAAGACGTCCCATCCGGGCGAACCGGAGGAGAGCACGTCGCTCGTGGCCACCAGTGAGGTGGTGGAACTGGTCCCGGACAGCTGGTGCACCGTCCAGCCCGAACCCGACTGGGTCGCCTCGGCGAGCAGGCCCTTGCCGTCCACGAAGAACACACTGGCCTGGGCCGGACCGGTACTGACCGCCGAGAGCGGGGTGTCGGCGCCGACGCCGTAGGACGAGGAGATCGTCGCGGACTTCCAGCCCGAGCTGGTGCCGGAGGCTACCGTGAGCGCCCCCTTCGTGCCGAGATAGAAGACCTCCACGCCAGCGGCGCCGCCGGCGGCCGTGTTGGCCAGCGCCAGCGACGTGGCGTCCGTGGCGTCCGGACCGGGCAGCGTGCCCGTCACCCAGCTGGAACCCTGCTCGGTGCTCTCGCTGAGCTGGCCCGCGGCGCCGAAGTAGAACACCGCCGGGACCGAACCGCCGCTGCCCGAGGTGCCGGTGCCGGGCGGATCGCCTGCCGTCGTCGCCGCCAGGGCGGAGCCCGCTTCTGGCTGGCCGGTCAGGGTGTGCGTGGTCCAGCCCGCGCTGCCCAGGTACGTCTGCGCCAGCGTCCCGCTGGCCGAGCGGAAGTACGCGTGCGGGGTCAGGGCGTCGCTGACGGCCGGGTCCGGGTAGGCCAGGGCCGTCACCTCGCCGCCGGTGCCCGGCTGCCCGGGAATGGCCTGCTGCAGCCAGGTGGCGCCGTCGGAACTTTCCGCGGCCAGCCCGCCGGTGGCCGTGGGCAGGAAGATGTACTGCCCGATCGGCGTGGTCGAGTACCAGACCGCGTCGCTGGGTATCGAGGTCGCCGTCGAGGATGCGCCGAGGACGTCGATGTTCCAGGTGCGCGTGGCGATGGTGCCGAAGCTGGAGGTGGCGGTCACGGTGACCGTGTAGGTCCCGGCGCTGGGGAAGATGGTGCTCACGCTCGACCCGGCCTCGTTCTCGTTCCGGCCATCACCGAACGTCCACTGGTACTGCGTCACCGAACCGCCACTCACCGTGCCGTGGACGCTGAAGCTGGCGACCGTGCCGGCCACGCCGACGTGCGAGCCGGAGATCACCGGGACCGGCGCGGCCTTCTGGGTGCCGCCGGGCGGGGCGACCAGCACCCACTGCTCGCCCGGGCCCCAGATCTGGGCGGCATACTTGGTCAGGTTGACCTTGGTGTCGTATTCCACGCTGATGTTCGACGTGCCCAGGTAATCGCCGTTGACCAGGTTGATCGTCCCGCCGGAGTTCACCGCGGCCACGATGCCGACGTGGTCGGCGTAAGAGGAAAGGGCGCCAGGCGGGAAGAACACCACCGCGTCGCCGGCCGCGGGCGTGCCCTTGTCGGCCTTGATGCTCTCGTGCTGGGCGAGTCCCCACTCATAGAACGAGCCGGCCCCCGCGGTGAGCGCGCTCGTGTCTGTGGTGATGCCGGCCTGCTCCCACACCCACCTGGCGAAGTCCGCGCACCAGAACTCGTTCTCGTCCTCGACCTTGAAGTGGGAGTCCAGGCCGCAGCCGTCGGCGTTCGGGGACAGGGAACCGTCCATCGTCGTGTAGGGGTCGCAGTCCACGCCGTTGAAACTCGTCACGACCGGGGCGGAGTTGTCGCCGACCTGGCCCAGCGCGATGTTCGCGATCGACTGGCCGACGGTGCGAGCCTGGGTGCGGGCCGCCGACGCGGCGCGTCGCTGCGTGGTCAGCGCCGCCTGGCAGATGATCGGCGCGGGCAATCCCCAGGCCCGGCTGAGCCCGGCCGGCAGCCCGCGGCCGCAGCCGTACGGCCCGGTCTGGACCAGCCGCCACGGCTTGTCCCGCTTTTGCCGGAAGATGCCCGTGCTCGCGCCGTCCTGGAACTCGCCCTTGACCTTCGCGGCGTCCGAGGCCGACGGCGTGAAATCGGCGATGGCCCACTTCACCCCGGCTACCGCCGCCGTGTGCAGCGAGCGCGCCCGTATCCCGGCCACCGACCCGCCGGGAAGATGCCGCCCGGACACGTACGCCTGCACCAGGGTCCTCGCGCTCACCCCCGAACGCGCGGTCACCCGCGTCTGCGCGGTCACCCGCGTCTGGGCGGTCACCCGCGTCAGCGTGCTCGCCGAGGCGGCCGGCGCCGCGACGGCGAACAGCCCCCAAGTCCCCAGCGCCAGCGTCCCGGCCAGCGTCCCGGACAGCGTCGCCGACATCATCGCGGGCAGCGTCCGCCGGGCCGCCAGAGCCCGGGTGAATCCGGCCAGCAAATTACGCATTCTCACGCGGTTTCCCCCGAAATACGTCACGATGCGCCCCTTTCGCGACACCTAACAAAGGAACATTTGTCACGCAGTTGGGGGTCACCGCGAGACGATTCTGCCAGCCCAGAGCCCTAGAGCAAGCGCGACAGGCCGGGGCGAAAGAGAAATAGGCGCTTTACCACGGCGCACATATTCCGCCAAAATCGCACAGCATTCTCTTAACGGTCGCGTCGGTGCCGACGGAGCTCGGAGCCTGGACACCCCCGAGGTGCACGGGTACCGGCCCGATCTCGGCTACCGCGTCTACGTGGACAAAGCCCTGGAGATCGCCGCGCCCACCCGCCCGGCCATGCCGCCCGGC
>PMOU01000510.1:0-4734 GCA_003161205.1 Actinomycetota bacterium
ATGGCCGCGCCCTGGATCAGGTACAGCAGGCCGATCACCCAGATCGGCGTGGTGATCCCGAGCGCCGCGTACCCGATGAGGTCGATGCCCACGACGAACAGGCCGGTCGCGCCGACGGCCTTGGCGCCGTAGCGCCGGACCAGGCGCGCGCTGCGCGGTGCGAGCAGCAGCTGGCCGATCGCNNCGCGAACGGCACGGTCAGCAGCCCGGCGTCCAGCGGGCTGTAGCCGCGAACGTTCTGCAGGTAGAAGCTGGTGAAGAAGAAGACACCGCCCATGCCGAAGAACAGCAGCCCGAGCGCCCCGATGGAGGCCGAGAGCCGCCGGTCGCGGAACAGCCGCACGTCAAGCGAGGGATGGGCGATCCGCGCTTCGTAGGCGGCGAAGGCCGCCAGGATGGCCACGCCGCCCACGATCGGGCCGAGCACCGGCAGGCTCAGCCACGAGTCGCCGTCACCGCCCTGGACGATCCCGTACACCAGCGACACCAGGCCCGCGATGGACAGCAGCACGCCGACGTAGTCGATCTTGCCGGCGTCGGGGTTGCGCGACTCCGGGATCATGATCGCGGCGGCGATGCCGCCGACGATGGTCACCGGCACGTTGATCAGGAAGACCGAGCCCCACCAGAAATGGTCGAGCAGCAGGCCGCCGAGGACCGGGCCGGTCGCGATGCCGAGGCCGACCGCCATGGCCCACAGGCCGATCGCCCGCGGCCGCTCGGCGGGCTCGAAGACGTTGGAGATGATGGACAGGGTCTGCGGCATGACCGCGGCCCCGCCCAGGCCCATCGCGGCCCGCGCGAAGATCAGCTGATCAGGCGACCGGGAGTACGCCGAGAGCAGCGAGGCGATGCCGAACAGCGCGAGCCCGATGATGAGCATGCGCTTGCGGCCGATCTTGTCGCCGACGACGCCGAAGGTGAAGAGCAGNNTCGATGACGATGGCGAGCAGTCCTACGATCAGCGCGCTGAGAATCAGCCAGCGCCGACGGTAGATGGTCTGCGTGTCCATGTGTTCCTTCCGGATCACTTGCGGTATTGGCCGGGGAACGATCCCCCGGCGAAGTTCGTGCGCGGAACCGGGAAGGCACTGGCCTGGCGGTGTGTTGCCATGACCAGGGACATCCGGTTACCGCGGCTATCAATACGGAACCGTCTCGTATCGGAATCTATTTCCGGGGCACCGGCGCGGCGTACCGTGTTCCACGTCACATACCGCTGGGGCCCATGGTTCCCGCGTGAAGTCAGGGTTCGGGCGCGACGTCCGCCAGCTGGAGCAGCCGGGTGTCCGGGTCGATGACGAGCGCCAGGGTGAGGGTGCCGTGCACCCCGGTCAGCTCCACCGCGACCGAGGCGTCGCCGTCGCCCGCCCGCCAGGCGCCGGGGTGGCAGTCACCGGCCCAGACGGCGGCCAGCCGCAGACGGCGGGCCAGCAGACCGGTGTCCACCGACCCGGCCACCGGGATCGATGCGGGCCAGTCGCGGTCGGTGCCGTTCAGCCAGGCGAGCAGGACGTGCAAGGTGCGGTCCAGCGGCGAGCCCGCGGCGGGCGGGACGGCCAGCGAGAGCGACTGAACCCGCGGCGGGCGTTCGGGGTTGAGCTGGATCTGCACCTGGACCTCGCCGCACTCCCCCGCGAGCCACCACCGGCAGTGGGCGGGCGTGTCGAACTCGGCCGGCCGTCCGGCGTCGGCTCGGAAATCCCCGATGCGCTCGCGGACCAGGGCGATCCTGCGCCTGCGTTCGGCAAACGGGGCATCGGCGGCGACGTTGGGCGAGAACAGGCGCTCCGCGGTGACGTCGTCCCAGGATCTCAGCAGCTGATCGACCGTGTCCCGCGCGGCCAGCGTCTCCGGCCACGGGGCGGACCCCGCCGGGGCGAGCGCCAGGCCGTACCCACCAGACGGGGGCTGGCCGCGCCGCAGCACAGTCTCCAGCATCCGGGCGGCGAGCGGCGTCACGGCCGCGTAGGTGCTGTTGCCGAGCGCGACCACGCCTGTCCCCGTCGCGGGGTGCCAGCACATGTTGCTGCCGAAGCCCGGATAACCGCCGCTGTGACTGACGATCCGGCCCAGCGCGGGGTGCCCGGTGACGAACAGCCCGAAGCCGTACGCACCGGGCGGCACCGACGCCCCGTCCCCCGGGAAGCCAGGCGCGGACCCCCAGCCGGTCACCACCTGGGGCAGCTGCATCTCCCGCCGGGTGGCGGGCCGCACCGGATGCGCATCGCCGGTCTCCCCGGGCGGGAACGCGGCCGCGAAACCGGCCACCCAGCGGCTGAGATCGCGCACGCAGCTGAAGATCCCGCCCATCGGGGCGAACGCGCCGCACGGTTCGAACGGCACCTGCGACCAGCCGCCCGGCGAGCGGCGGTAGCCGCGGGCCACCCCGCCCCCGGACTCCGCTGCTCCGAACTCCGCGGCTTCGTAGCCGGTACGGGTCATGCCCAGGGGATGCAGCAGCCGGCCGCGGATGTAGTCCGGGTAGGCGACACCGGTCACGGCGGTGATGATCCGGCCGAGGATCGCGAAACCGAGGTTGGAGTACTCGAACCGGGTCCCCGGCGCCCAGTTGAAGCGGACACCGCGGGCCAGGAAGGCCCCGAACTCCGCCAGCGGCAGGCCCTGCTGCCGGTCGCCCCACGGGTCATCGGTCGGGAACCCCGCGGTCATCGTCAGCAGGTGCCGGACGGTGATCCGCGCGGCGTCCGGGCTCACCGGCGGCCAGTCGCGCAGCTCGGGAACGTGGGCTTCGGCGAGGTCGTCGAGCCTCAGCGCCCCGTCGTCGCGCAGCGCGAGTATCGCCGACGCGGTAAAGCTCTTGGTCATCGACGCGATGCGGAAGACGGTGCCGGCGTCCGGCGGCGGCCCGCCGAGTTCACCCTCGCCCAGCCCGGCCGCGTGCACGAGCTCACCGCCGATCACGATCCCATACGCCAGGCCGGGCTGCCCGCCACGCTGGTGATAGACCGCGGCCAGGGCATCGACATCGGCGAAGTCGGTCATCGCCCCACTCTCTCTCCGAGCACAGTGTTCCAGAACAAATTGGCTATATCGCGCACCATGGTTCTCGTGCGATTATCTAAGAGTCCGGGTACGCCACAGGGGCGACACGAGACACGGAGGTTGACGAAGATGTCACAGCACACGGGCACGCTTATGGCCGCGACAGGACAGCGGACCACCCCCGAAGCCCTTTATGGCGGGTCGAGTACCGGACGTCGCGTCACCGTACGCGATATCGCCGCCGCGAAGGTACGCGGCGAGAAGTGGCCGATGCTCACCGCCTACGACGCGCTCACCGCCGGTATCTTCGACCGGGCCGGGATTCCCGTGCTCCTGGTCGGCGACTCCGCCGCGATGGTGGTCTACGGCCACGACACCACGATCCCGGTCACCGTCGATGACCTGATCCCGCTGACCGCCGCCGTCGTGCGCGGCACCAGCCGGGCCCTGGTCGTCGCCGACCTGCCGTTCGGCTCCTATCAGGCCTCACCGGACGCGGCGCTGCACGCGGCCACCCGGTTCCTGAAGGAGACCGGCGCGCACGCGGTCAAGCTCGAAGGCGGCCAGCGAGTCGCCCGCCAGGTCGAGGACCTGGTTGCGGCCGGCATCCCGGTGATGGCTCACCTCGGCCTGACCCCGCAGTCGGTCAACGCCTTCGGCGGCTACCGGGTGCAAGGACGCGGCGAAGACGGCGAGCAGCTGCTGCGCGACGCCAAGGTCCTGCAGGCCGCGGGCGCGTTCGCCGTGGTCCTGGAGTGCGTCCCGGCCGCCCTCGCCGCGCAGGTGACCGAGGCGCTGGCCATCCCCACGATCGGCATCGGCGCCGGCGCCGCCTGCGACGCCCAGGTCCTGGTCTGGCAGGACATGGCCGGCCTGTCCCCCCGCACCGCCAAGTTCGTCAAGAAATACGCCGACCTGACCGCCGTCCTGCACGACGCCGCCACCGCCTTCGCCGCCGACGTCACCAGCGGCAGCTTCCCCGACGAGGAGCACTCCTACAAGTAGCGCTCAGTCAGCCCGGGGGCACGAGGCACCGCCCGTTCGGGAAAAATGGGTTTTTAGATATCGGTGATGCGCAGGCCGGCGTGAGCCTTGTAGCGGCGGTTGATGGAGACGAGGTTGGCGGTCAGGGCCTCGATCTGCCCGCAGTTGCGCAGGCGGCCCGCGTAGATGCCGCGCACGCCGGGAATCCGGGCCGCCAGGGCCTGGATCGTGTCGGTGGCGTGGCGGTCGTCGCCGAGCACGAGCACGTCCGAGTCGATGGTCTCGACCTCCGGATCAAGCAGCAGGACCGCGGACACGTGGTGGAACGCCGCCACCACCCGGCTCTCGGGCAGCAGCGCCGCGGCCTGCTCGGCCGCGCTGCCCTCGGCGACCGGCAGCGGGTAGGCGCCGCGCTGGTCGAAGCCGAGCGGGTTCACGCAGTCCACGACGATCTTGCCGGCCAGCTCGGGAGCTAGGTCGGCGAGCAGCTCGCCGTGGCCCTCCCACGGCACCGCGGCGATCACCACGTCCGCCTCACGCGCGCAGTCGCGATTGGCCAGGCCCCGGACGCCGCGTCCGATCTCCCGGGCGACGCCCTGCGCCCGGTCGTGGTTGCGGGAACCGATGATCACCGGGTTCCCCGCGAGGGCGAACCTGCGGGCCAGGCCGCGTCCCTGCTCCCCCGTGCCGCCGAGGATTCCGATGGCCAGGCTGTCGACGGATGGGCTTTCGCGCTCAGTCATG
>PMOU01000510.1:4758-7743 GCA_003161205.1 Actinomycetota bacterium
GGCGGGCTCCTCGTGGTCGGTACGCCCGAGGAGGAGCCCTGGCACCTCACGGCCCACCTGGACGAGGAAAGCCGGCTGTCGGGGATTCCTGAGCTGCGGCCGACGCTAGTCCGCTGGCGGGTTCCCGCGGGCGCGCCGTCGCACCTGCGGGTGGGACTGGAACGGCTGGAAGCCGCGCAGCGCGGCGAGACGCTGTTCGTGGTCGCGCCGTCGACCGCGCCGGTCCCGCTGCTGGAGCGAGTCGATGACGCCCGGCGGATCGGGGCGACGATTTTCGCGCTCGACCAGGGCGATCCGGAGCTTGACGCCCTCGCCCACGAGACGCTCGCGGTCCGGAGCAGGATCGACCCGATGTCGTTCGGCGCGGCGCAGCACCTGATCAGCTCGGCGATCGGAGAACTGGGCCGGCCTGAGGGCTTTGACGCGGCCTTCGGCACCGGGGAGTTCGGCGTGGCCACCGCGGAAGGCCGCATCCGGTCTCCCGGCGCCCAGCGTCACCGGCCGGGCGTCCGGGGCCTGCGGGACCGGGTGGCACGCCTGCTGGACGCGGTCAGCGGCCCAGCCGGCTAACACCGCGGGCCAGCCCTACGCGTCCAGGGTCAGGACCATGGTGGGGCGCTCGATGATGTGGTCCGGGCGCAGTGGCCGTACGGCCGTGCCGATGGCGAAGAACTCGGTGGTGTGCGAGCCCCAGGTGTGGCTGTGCTGCCTGAGCTGGACACCGACGATGCCCTCGGCGTGCAGCGCCTCGGCTTCGGACTGCATCCGGCTCATCGCGAGCTCGCGAGCGTCGTACAGGGCCTGGGTGAACTGCTCGATCTCCACGTTCCGGCCGATGTTGCCGATCTTGCTGCCGAACTTCTGGTGCGCGATGTGGTAGACGCACGTCCCCATCACCATGCCGAGCGGCGCGTAACCGGCCCGGATCAGCGTCCAGAAGTCCTGGCCGGACAGGTCCGAGGTGAACGGCTGGTTCTTGTTGTTGCGCCAGTTGTCCACGCCGCCGCCGCCCGCGCCCGGTTCGGCCTTGACCGCCGTGCCGACCGCGATGAATTCGGCGATGTCGGCGCCGAACTCCTTCATCTCCACGTCCAGCCGGACCCCGACGATGCCGTCGGCCTGCAGCGCGTCCGCCTCGGCCTCCATCCGGCTCATGGCGAGCTCCCGCGCGTGGTACATCGCCTGGGACAGCACGTCGAGTTCCTGGTTGCTGCCCCAGCGGCCCACCTGCAGCCCGACGTGGTAGATCGAGCTGCCGAGCACCAGGCCGAGCGGCCGGAACCCGGCCTCGCGCACCAGCAGGAACTCGTTGACCGACAAGTCGGAGGTAAAGATCGACCCGGGCCGGCCGGGCTGCAGCTCCGCCAGACGGCGCATAGCATCCTGCGGGACACCTGCGGCATCCAGTTCTGTCGCTATGTTCTGCTGGTCGGTCATCGTCTCTCCTACAAGCCTTCGGCTCGGTTAGCTGTTCTGTAGCTCATTAGCTGTGGGTTAGATCCGGATCCTGGCGGCCTGGCGGCGCTGCGGGTCGAGCGACATGATGGCCAGCGTCGGCCCGCTGTGCCGCTGCTCGTGGGTGAACCGGGCGATCGCGGTGCCGATGGTGGTGGCCTCCACGATGTGGTCGCGGCGGCCCTCCTGGACCGGGCACTCCCGCTCGCTGACCCGCATGTCCATGCTGGCGATCACCACGCCCTCGGCCCCGAGCCGCTTGACGTCCTTCTGCAGCTGCTGCCGGGCGTCGTGCCTGGCGTCGTTGACGAGCTCGGTGTAGCCGACGACCTCGGCGTTACCCGCTCCCCAGCGGGTCTGCCCGACGGTCAGCCAGTCGTCGTGCCGCGAGCCGATCGAGATGCCCAGGACGAGCCCGGCGGGCACCCAGCCCTTCATGATCAGCTTGGCGAAGTCCTGCCCGGACAGGTCGGAGGTGAACGGCGCCTTGTGCGTGTGTCCCTTCGGCCCTTTGGTACCGGAGGACACGGGCGGGGCGCCGGGCGCGCGGATGGCGGTGCCGATGGCCTTGAACTCCATCCCGCCGGCCGGGAACGACCCGATCGTCAGCCGGACGCCGACGACCCCGTGCCCGCCGAGCTCGGCGCACTCAGCCGTCATCCGGTCGATCGCCTTGTGCCGCGCCTCGTACATCGCCTGGACCAGCGGGGCGAACGACCCGAAGCCGCCACGGCCCGACACCTGGGTGACCGTGCGGGCCGGCATGCCATACCCGTAAGATCCCCAGGCCCCCGGGCAGTTGTANNGAACCCCACGTACCGCTGGCCCGGATTTCTGCCAGCCGGGCCTCGGCCGCGGCCGGAAGTTCTTCGCTCACGCCCCTAGCCTATTATCACGGCGGGGCAAGTTATCACAGCGGCATAAGCGCGTCGAATCTAATCTTTCGCGTCCCACTCCTCATTCCTGCGCTGCACGGTCTCCAGCGCGCGGCTGGCCTCCTCCGCCGTGGCGAAAGGACCCAGCCGGTCCTTGCCCGGGGTGGGACCGTCGTCGTCTTCTACGGTGTGACGGGTGAGGCTGTACCACCATCGCTTCTGGTTATCCATGACATTAGACTCGCAAAGCATGGCGACAATGCTGCAACCGGGTCGGCTTTCCCCGACCCGTCAGGTCCCCGCGGAGATCATCCGGCCTGAGTACGTGGGCAAGAAGCGGCCGAAGACCGGCGAAGCGGACGTGAAGACGCCCGAGATCATCGAGCGGATGCGGGTGGCGGGCAAGCTCGCCGCGCAAGCCCTGGTGGCCGTCGGCGCTGCTGTGGCCCCTGGCGTCACGACTGATCACCTGGATCAGATAGGCCACGATTTCCTGGTCAGCCACGGCGCTTACCCGAGCACGCTCGGCTACCGCGGCTATCCGAAGTCGCTGTGCACCTCGCTCAACGAGGTGATCTGCCACGGGATCCCCGACGACACGGTGGTCCGCGATGGCGACATCGTCAACATCGACATCACCGGATACATCGGCGGC
>PMOU01000472.1 GCA_003161205.1 Actinomycetota bacterium
CCAGCGCGAGCGCGAACGTGGTGAGCTGCACCCACACCGCGGGTCCGGTCCCGGCGGTCCTGATATCCAGGCCGTCCCCCGCCGTCGCCCGCCCGCGGGGTCCGCCGGCCGTCGTGGCCGTGACGGCGCCCTTGGCCACGGGACCGTTCTTGGTGGCGACACCGCTCCTGGCCGCGCTGCTCCTGGCCGCGCTGTTCCTGGCCNNCCGGCCTGGGCGCCGCTTCGCGCGTTCCGGGCGCGGCTTGACTTCGAAGCTGTCATCAGAGCTTCGCCTCCGGTGGGTTCACGGCTGCTTTACGCGGTCCTGGGCGGGCAAGCCGGAGGCCTGCTACGCGACCGGCACCTGCCGCCAGAGTGTACCGTGCCGATCACCGCTCGCGGCCTGAGCGTTAGCTGCCGGCTGGCTGAAAGTCAGATCTTGCTCTCCAGCGACTGGACGGCCGAGGTGCACGCGCTGGCGGGCTGGTTGCCCGTCATCTTGCAGATCGCGGCGGTGATGTAGTTCGCCGTGCCGTCGACGGCCTGGGCGACCGGGCTGCTCGGGTTGCTCAGGTCCGTCGCGATCGTGCTCCAGCTGAGCCCGGCGAGCACCCCCGGGTCGTAGCTGGCCCCGATGACCAGGTACTTGTTGCCGAAGTCGATGAACGGGATGTACGTGCCCGGGTCGTAGGCCGTCTGGAGCGACTCCTCGGCGGCGGTGGGGGTCTGCAGCGTCACGTAGGGGACGCTGCTGCTGGTGGAGTTCCCCTCGCGCTCGTTCGTGTTCAGCTCGACCGACGTGAACGAGATGTACTTGCTCGTGTACTTCGAGCCGTAGAACGTGAACGTGGGCGTGTTCGGGTCGATGTCGGAGCTTGACGAGTGGGTCGTCGTCAGGCCGGTGAAGGTGCCGAACCGGCTGAACGCGTTGACCATCGCCCACCGCTGCGCGGCGCAGAACGGGCAGTACTCGGCGCCCATGAACAGCACCTCGGGCTTGCCGTTCTGGGTCAGCGCCGGGCCGTCGACGGTCGCGAAGTAGGACCCGTCGCTGGAAGCCATGGACGTCACCGCGCTGGCGGTCTTGGCCGCCACGAACATGGCGCTTGGCACCTTGCCGCCGGCCACCTGGTCGGTGACGCTGGTGGGCACGGTGGTCACGTCGTCGATGACCTTGCTGAGCGCGGTGCCGGTCGGGCCGTCGCTTGAGGTGGCGGCGGTGCCGCCGCCGCTGTTCAACTTGAACAGCACGAACGCGAGCACCACGATGACGACGACGAGGATGGACCCGCCGGCCAGGTAGATGCGCCTGCGCTGCTCGGCGCGGCGCTGCGCCTCACGCTGCGCGGCGATGCGCGCGCGCCGGTCCGGTTCCGACTTGGTCCTACTCGCTTTGCCCATGCGCACATCGTAGGGCGAATCGATGAGCTAATGGTCCACGAAAACCTGAGAGTCAGCTCAGATCTTGGCCTAAATTTTGGCTTGCAACGCGCGCACGACCGAGGTGCAGGCGGAAGCGGGCTGATCGTTGGTGAGCACGCAGATCGCCGCGGTCGCGTAGTTGGCCGTGCCGAGCGCCGCCTTGGCCACCGGGGTGGCCTGATTGTGCAGGTCGTCGGCTATCTGCGCCCAGGTCAACCCGGTCAGCACGGCCGGATCGTAGGACGCGCCGACGCTGAGGAACTTGTTTCCGTAATCGATGAACGGGATCGCGCCCTGGTAGGCCGCGTCGTACTTGTTGAGCAGCGCCTGCTGAGCGGCCGTGGGCGTCTGCAGGGTGGTGTAGAAGCCGTTTGACTTGTCCGGGATGTTGGTGTTCATCTCCACCGGGGTGAACGTCAGGTACTTGCTCGTGTAGCTCGACTTCACGAACGTCCAGGTCGCGGTGAGCGGGTACGGCTCGGCGTTGCCGCCGCCGTCCTTGGCCGCCGACCGGATGGGGGCGAGCCCGCTGAAGGTGCCGAACCGGCTGAGCGCGACGATCACCGCCCACCGCTCGGCCGCGCAGTACGGGCAGTACTCGCCGCCCATGTAGAGCAGTTCCGGTTTCCCGCCGGAGGTGAGCACAGGCTGTCCGGTGACGATGTTGAACCCGGTCGCCTGGCCGGCGCCGACCGCGTTGAACGTGGCCAGCGGCACGCTGGTGATCTGCTGCTCGACCTGCGCTGCGGTACGCGAGCCTGCTGCCTGGCCCGCGACGGAGCGGGCCGGGGACTGACCGAGCTTCACCGCGATCAGGGTGGCCACGAGCGCGAGCACCACCGCTACGCTGCCGCCGGCCAGCCAGAGCCGTCTGCGTACCGTCGCCTTGCGTTCCGCTTCCCGGCGGGCGGCGATCCGTTGCCGTGCGGTACCCGCGTTCGCCTGTGCCCGTGCCCGTGCCACGCTTCCCACTGTGCCTCCATCTACTATCTGCGTACGTAGGTAGTACGTAAGTAGACAGTAGCAATCGGGCGGCGGGCTGTCTATGATGACTCGTGACGACGCGGGAGGTGCGGTGCGCGGGTTCGGTGACCTGGAAGCGGTGATCATGCACCGGGTCTGGGACCACGACAGGCCGGTGACCGTCCGCGACCTGTTCGATGAGCTGCGCGTCGAGCGGTCCATCGCCTACACCACGGTCATGTCCACCATGGACAACCTGCACCGCAAGGGCTGGCTCGACAGGGAGCGCGACGGCAAGGCGTACCGGTACACGGCGGTCGCGAGCCGCGAGGAGTACAGCGCCAGGCTGATGAG
>PMOU01000541.1:0-12012 GCA_003161205.1 Actinomycetota bacterium
TCGTCGGTGTAGGTGAGCGGGGCGAGGGTCTTGCGCAGGTGCCAGGTGAGGTAGGCGGCGAGCATGCAGATCAGCACGTGGGCGCGGACCCGGTCTTCGAGCCAGTGGTGGATGGGCCGCAGGTCCAGGTCATCGGCCTTGATGGAGCGGAAGTCCCGCTCGACGCGGGCGAGGTTCTTGTAGGCCGTGACGGCGCCGGGCGCGTCGAGCTGGCCGGCCGGGAGCGGGGTGCGGATGACGTAGATGCCGTCCAGGGCGGCTTCGGCGTCGATGGCGGCCTGGTCGCGGCGCCAGGACAGGCGGTCGTCTGCGATGTCCAGGATGATGTGCTTGCTGACCTTGTACTTGTTCACGACCCGGCCTGCGCGGACGCCGATCGTGTCCTTGCCCTTGATCCGCCGGGCCGCGGCCTGGGCGGCTACCTGGGCCAGGAGGGTCTCGGTGGCGGCGAGCAGGGCCTCGCGCTTGCGGGCCCGCTCGGCGGCTAGCAGCGGGTTGCGGCAGGCGATCAGCCGCTCGCCGGGGAACTCGGGGCTGGTGATCTCGGCCAGGTCCTGCTGGTCGAACAGGCTGAGCTGGAGCGGGCCGCCGTCGCCGGCGAGCTTGCGGATGGCGGGGGCGCGCAGGCAGGTGATCCATGACAGCCCGGTGGTCTGCTTCAGCGCGGCGATCCGGGCGGAGGTGATCATGCCCCGGTCGCCGACCATGACCAGGTCATCGAGGCCGAACTTGTCCCGGACCACATCGACGGCCTCGGTGAACGCGGTGGGGTCGGCGGTGTTGCCTGTGAAGACCCGGATCGCGACCGGGCGGCCTTCAGGATCGGTGAGCAGCCCGTACTCGATCTGCGCCCGGCCCTTCTTCCCGTCCCGGGAGTACCCCCGGGCGGCCAGCTCGCAGTGCGTGCCTTCGACCCAGGACGACGACAGGTCGAACATGGCGATCCCGCCGCCGCGCAGGTGCCGGCCGGCCAGGTCCGCCTCGATGCCGTCCTGCTGCCCGGCCAGCCAGTCCATCGCCGCATAGACCCGGTCCCGGGGCACATCGGCGATGCCCAGGTCCGGGCCGAGGGTCACGTCGTCCCACCAGGCCAGCGTGGCCAGCTTCGTCTTCGGCGCGACCACCCGGGAGATGATCAGCGCATAGGCCAGGTCCCGCTCGCGGCAGGCCGGGCCGAGCAGCCCCGCCAGGCCCAGCTGGCCGGCGGCGGCGTGCACGAGCGCCACGTGCCCGTGCAGGCGGGACCGGCCGATACCCAGCCCGGCGCCGGCCTCGATCAGGGTCTTGCCCTTCAGCACGGCCTCGACCGCGTCGACGGCCGCGTCCGGCAGCGCGGACAGGTTGGCCAGGGTCTCCTTGCCGACCCTGCCGTCGGGCTTGCGGAACGAGCGGCGCAGCAGCCGGGACTCGTACTGGCGGACCTCCCCGGCCCGCGACACGTGCCGGCTCCGCACCCTGTCTACGTGCATCGCCCCGGTCGGCTGCCGTCCCATATGCCTATTATCCCGTTCACGCTGGCGGAAATCCGGCTAACCGGAAAGAAATCCTGTCTACAAAACCAGGGCAGCCAAGGTCATCTTCCGAGGTAGCAGGCATGATCAGCAGCTCACACGGCGAAACT
This sequence comes from Actinomycetota bacterium, assembly GCA_003161205.1. The sequence goes on from PMOU01000541.1 coordinate 1,622, forward strand.
TCGGGCTAGGGCCAGCGGCAAGCGGGCATGCGGCCTGGCCCGCGACAGCCCTGTTCCGCCCGCGGGAGCGCTGTTCCTGTGAGGGCGGCGAGTTCAGTCCTGATCGTGATCACGCACAGCACCACGATGGCGGTCACCACGGCCAGGAACGTCAGGAACGACCCGGCCCCCGTCGACGCCCCGGCCCGGGTCAGAATGCGGAACCAGGCCGAGATAAAGGTCGCCGTGGCCGCGAACGAAGCCGCCATGACCGATAGCCAGGAATCCCGCGAGTACAGCCACGCCGTAACCAGGAGTCCCAGCACCATGGCCAGGATGAGGCCAACGGCCAGGATACGGAGCTGGTGGGTCGGGGCTCGTTTAACTTGCGAGAGGAAGAGGTAAAGCCAGTCCCGCCGCGCCCGCCCAGTAAAGCCACGTCAGATACCGGATCCTCGTGAGCCCCCGGCCTCGCGTAAGATCCCGCTCCCGAATCTCGGGGTCGTTAGACAAGGTTTGACCTCGCTGCGCTCGTGCGTGGTCTCGGTCCTGATCGCCAGCCCACCGCCAAGAATCATCGTAAAAGGCTGTGGTTATCCGCGCAGCGGCCTGGCCGAGCGCGACGATCTCAGCGTCGAGCAGGGCGACGCCTGAGCCGGCGTGGAATGTGACTCGGACCCCAGATTCCAACGCTGCCGACCGCAGCGAGCAGCCGACCGTGCCGGTGAAAACCCGGCTCAAACGGATGCAGTAGCGGCCTGGCCTGCTCGATTGCTTCTTAGCCCGACCGAAGTAACCCCGCTATTGAAGATCGTCAGCGACAGCCGACTTAGCTGATGCTTCAGGCGTTACAATCTGCCTATGTCGGGTGCCTTCCGCGGCCGGCACACCCGGCATGATTAGCCCCGGGGGGACTATGGATGATGGCCCGCGTCAAGGGAAAAGCCAGACAGTCACGCCCTCGTGGCAAGGCGATAGAATGCTGCAGGCTATTTCGGATCGCCTGACCCGATCCGCCACAATCGCTTTGCTCCTATCGCCCGCAGGACTCCTTCTCCTTGCGGCCGCCAGGCTGCTGATCATCTCGGACTACAATACGGCCACTGCATCCGCGATAGTCTCATCGAGCGGCTACCTGAACACATTGCTCGGCACACTTATCCCGCTCATTCCTCTCATCATGCCCTACCTGGCGCTGATCCTGCTATTCTTCAATCGCGTTATTCCTGGAATCCTGGCGCTCGTGGCTACTGCATTCATCTCGCCCGTGGCCGCCGCCAGCAGGCCGGCCATCGCGGGCCTCGCCGTGAAAGACTGGCATCAAATAATCAATAGTCACACTAACGCCGTCATTGGCCTGCTCGCGGTGGTTGTCGCCTTCCTGCTGCTCATAGAACTAGCCGGCGTGGGCTTCAATGCCTGCATGAGAACAATTGCAACCATCGCCTGCATTGCGCTCATTCCGACTATAGCGCGCCTCTACCCACTGCCTTTCAACAATGACTTCTACACGCAGCTCGTACGGCAACCGTGGCTACCCGCGGAGACGTTTACGCTGAGTTCAGGCCAGAAAATGGTCGGTTACAGCCTCTCCGACGACGGCACCTGGACCGAAATACTGCTCGATGACACTCGCACAATTCACTTCTACCCCGCGAGTGACGTCGGCGGGCGGCAGATCTGCCAGATCGGGCAAGTGCAGCCTATGCAGCCGCTTATCACGCTGGCCTCCGGGGGAACCAGGGTGAGCCCGCGCACCCCATCCTGCCAGGCGTCACCGGTAGCACCATCATCTCCGGCTCCGCCCAGCAAGCCAGTCCTTCCGATAAGAGGCCCGCGGCCATGACGTTTCCTATCCTAGGACGAACACGTGAGACTTGTGCCAGGCTCTGACGCGCTACCAGGCGTTTACAAATACCTCTTGCCGAAAGAGAGAGCAGTCATTACAGTACGTCAGCATCCGAGCGTACTCGCGCCGGGGCTTGCAGCGGCCGTGGGCGGGCTGCTTGCGGCGATAGCGGCTAGCAGGATGTACGGCGGCACGGGAATACCGGAGGTCGTGGTGTGGACTCTTGCGGTATTCATGATCCTGAAGTTCATCTTGAATGTCGCCAGCTGGCCCGGCGAATATATCGTAATAACAAGCGAGCGCTTCCTCCAGATAACCGGTTTTTTCGTCCGCAAGGTCAACGACATGCCGCTGGCGAACCTGGATGAAATGACTTTTCAGCGTTCTGTTGCAGGCCGCATTCTCGGTTACGGTACCTTCAGGCTCGGCCCGCCAAGCGATGGTCAGCAGGCTATTGACTACGTTCCCTATCCGGAGCAGATTTATCTGGAGCTTAAAGGCATTCTCAGCAAGAATAAAGAAGAATCTGAAGACCATTAACGTCAGTCACCCCTTCGCTCCCTGCAGAGTTGAACGTGGGTCAGGGGGCTACGGCGTTCCGAACCTGGGTGCTCACTACGGGGTCCTCCGGATAGGCGGAGAGCAGTTCAATCGCCCGCTCATGCTTGGCCTTGATTTTGATCGGGCGGGTTATCCGACCTGGGCGGTCCGGCCGGCCCAGTAGGGCGCGCGGAGCTGGCGTTTGAGGAGCTTGCCCGAGCCCGTGCGCGGCAGTTCCGCGGCGAAGTCGACCGACTGCGGCACCTTGTAACCGGCAAGGTGCTCGCGGGCGAACGCCGTAATCTCCCCGCTGGTCAGCGACGATCCGGGTGACCGGACGACCGTCGCGTGCACGGTCTCACCCCACTGGTCCGACGGGATCCCGAACACCGCCACGTCGTACACCTGAGGATGCCGCTCCAGCGCTGCCTCGATCTCGGCCGGGTAGATATTCATGCCGCCGGAGATGATCATGTCGGTCTTGCGGTCGCAGATATACAGGTACCCCTCCTCGTCCCAGTAGGCGACGTCGCCGACCGTATGGAAGTCGCCGCGGCTGTTGGACGCATAGCTGGCGTCGTTCTTGTAGTAGGTATCGCACGCGCCCCTGGACCGCACGAAAACCTCACCGGGATGGTCCGGTCCGGTGCCGGTGACCGGGTTGCCGTCGTCGTCGAACAGCCTGATCTCGATGCCGGGAGCCGGCTGGCCGCACGATCCGGGCTTGCGCAGCTGGTCCTCGGGCATCAGCACGGTATTCACGCCGAGTTCGCTCGACCCGTAGACCTCGAACAGCGACGCGGGCGGGAAGTCCGCCACGTACTGCTGCTTGAGCGCATAGCTCCACGGGGCCGCGTTGGCCACCATGACCCGCATGGACGAACGGTCGTAGCGGTCCTTGACCGGCCCGGGCAGCGCGCAGATCATCCGCACCAGCGCGGGCGCGGAGAACGTCGAGCTCGCCTTGTACTTGTCCACCAGCCGCAGCCAGTCCTCGGCGTCGAACCTGCGCTGCACGATGATCGTCTGGCCGAACAGCAGGCCAGCGCCCATGAACGCGCTGGGNNGTGGTACAGCGGGCCGGAGGTGAGGTAGATGTCGTCGGGCCGGTAGGAGAACAGGTTCAGCAGGGCGCCGAGGACTTCTGGATCCTGGGGGCCGGCCCGGAACGCGCCCTTCGGCTTGCCGGTGGTGCCGGAGGTGTAATACATCGTGCCGCCGGCCACGTCCCCGGCGGCGGGCACCGCGGCTGGCGCGGCCGCGATGTCAGTGTCGGTCAGCATCGCACCCAGGGTCGCCGAAACCGGGCCGCCGACCGCGATGATGTGCCGCACCTTCTCCAGCCGGCCGCGGAGCGCGGCGAACATCGGCGCGTGCTCGCGGTCCACGTAGGCGATCTCGGCATCGCTGTGGTTGATGACGTAGAGAGCCTCCTCCGGCGTCAGCCGGTAATTCAGCGGCACGGCGACCGCGCCGATCTTTCTCGCGGCGTTCATGACCGCCACGACCTCGGGCGAGTTCGGCCCGCACCACAGCACCTTGCTGCCCGGCGTGGCCCCGAGCCTGAGCAGCAGGTTCGCTATTCGGTTCGACTGCGCCTCAAGCTCGGCGTACGTCCACACGACGACGGTCCCGTCCGGCCTGTCGTCGATGACGCCCGGCTTGTCCGGCTGACTCTGCGCGTAGATCGAAAGAGTGTCGTCCGCCATCGCACCTGCCCTTACGGAACGCAGTCAGCGGGCATCAGCGGTGACCGCAGCTGCCGCCCTTGCCAATGTACGGAACCGGTACCGATCGGTAAACCTTGACCATCCAACCGCCTGGAACGGACAACCCGATGGCGGGTCGCTAACCGGATCTCGCCAGCGATGCGCGACACTTGCAGCGGTGCGAGAGCCGGACGGCGGAGAGGGACACCGGCGGCACCAGCGGCAGCCCGTGGGTGACCCACTTCGACACGCGGTCGCGGACCGGCACGATCGTGGGCGTGATCGGCGGCTACCAGCAGGGCGGCGATACCCCCGCCGTCTCCTACAGCGCCTACCTCAGTACAGGCCTCTCAGGGCGGATGAACGGCGGTCCATGGCGGCGGAGCCGCCGCTGCCTGGCCGTCGGCCCGTAGCCGGTCAGCAGGTGGCGCAACGCCGAGTGGCACCACCACCTGGTCGCCGCGGTCGACACCGGATTGACCGCTGCGCATACCCGGCGCCTGAGCCGGTTCATCCTGCCTCTCGCTGAGCCCGGCCCAGCACGCCGTCGATCACTACATCAACGGCAAAGCGAAACCGTTCGTCGACATCTCCAGCGACCAATTGAGCAGCGTGGGCAGTGATGAGCGGAAAGTCGCCGGCCGGCAGGCGGGCGAAGTTGGCCGTGATTTCGGCGGCAAGTGCGCTGGGGTCGGTGCGCCGCAGCTCGGCCTCGATCGCCGCGTACGTCACCTGGGCCGCGAGGATGTCGGCGGCCCACGCGGCGTCCTGAGCGTCGAGGCCGCCAGCAAGCAAGATTCCCAGGAGGTTCTCCAGCAGCCGCATGGCCACTTCGGTCCGTGGTGGGTCGACCATGGTCGCTGCGGCCATTCCGGGATGCGTGACGAGTCCCGCGCGCACCCGCTCCAGAAGGTTGTGCAGCTGGGCACGCCACCGTGACGGATCGGGCGTTTCCAGCTTGACCGCCCCGATGATGCGATCGAACAGCGCCTCCAGCAGGCCGTCACGGCCTTCGACATAGACGTACAGTGAGCCGGCTCCAGTATCCAAGGCGGCCGCGACCCGGCGCATGGACACAGCTTCCAGACCCTCTGCCTGCAGGATCGCGAGGGCGGCGTCGACGATTGCCTCTTCGCTCAGCGGCGCCTTGGCCGGGCGATCACGAGTCGAGCGGGGGCGGCCCGATGTCTTCATGTGCGGTCGACCTCCAGGTTCAGCCCAGCGGGCGGCGGTCACGCTTGACCTTAACGCTACGCCTCGCGTACAGTGTACTTAACGAACAGCGTTCGTGACAAACACCGTATGTTAGACGTTTCCTCGCTTCTGCCTCTTACCGGAGAGCCATCATGGACACCACCACCACTACCGCCAGTTCTTCCGCCGGAGCTCAGCTCTACAGCATGCGCTGGATGGTCGCGGCCGTGGTGCTGGCGGCCAACACCATGGATCTGCTCGACGCCACGATCGTGAACGTCGCCGGTCCCTCTATTCACCGCGAGCTAGGCGGAGCTGCCAGCACGATCCAGTGGCTGAGCGCCGCCTACACCCTGGCCTTCGCCGTCCTGCTGATCGCGGGGGCACGGCTGGGAGACATCTTCGGCCGCCGCCGGATGTTCCTGCTCGGCTTGCTCGGGTTCACCGGCTTCTCGGCCGCCTGCGCCGCGGCGCAGGGCATCGGCATGCTCATCGCCTTCCGCTCCCTGCAGGGAGGCTTCGGCGCTCTCATGATCCCGCAGGGCTTCGGCCTGTTGAAGGAGGTCTTCGACGACGAGGAACTGGGCCGGGCAACCCGCCTGTTCGGCCCGTCAACGGGTCTGGCCCTGCTCGGCGCACCGGTCCTCGCCGGTGCGCTCATCGACGCCAACCTCTGGAACATCGGCTGGCGACTGGTCTTCGTCATCAACGTGCCGATTGGCCTCATCGCGCTTCCGTTCGCGATCCGATCACTGCCGAGCGGGGTGAGTCACCCCGACCTCAGGCTCGACGTCGGCGGCGTCTTGCTCGTCGGCCTGGCCCTCGTCGCGATCATCTACCCGCTCATCCAGGGCCAGACCGACGGCTGGCCAGCCTGGACGTTCGCGCTGCTCGCAGCGGGCGCGGTCATGCTCTACGTCTTTGTGCGCTACGAGCGACGCCGCAGCCACAACGCCTTGATCGAGCCATCCCTCCTGGCAAACCGCAATTACCTCAGCGGCATCGCGGTCATCCTGTCCCTCTTCGGCGCTTTCGGCGGACTGCTGCTCTGCGTGTCGCTGTACGGCCAGCTCGGCGAAGGGTGGTCGCCGATCCACGCAGGCCTGAGCCTGACCCCGATGGTGGCCGGCATGATCGGGGGCATGCTCGTGTCGGGCATGCTCGTCAAGCGCCTCGGACGCCACCTGCTCCACATCGGCATCCTGCTCATCGCCGCCGGCACCACCACGCTCGCCCTGATGCTGACTGGCATGCATGACGCCTCGACCTGGGACCTAGTTCCCGGCCTGCTCCTGGTCGGTGCAGGAGTCGGCACCGTGCTTGGTCAGCTCATCCAGTTCATCATCGCCGCGGTCAGCATGAACGAGGTCGGGTCAGCGTCCGGCATCATGGAAGCTTCGCAGCAGTTGTCGACCTCGCTCGGCGTGGCGATTCTCGGCACCATCTTCTTCGCAATTTTCCAGCATCACCCCGCGACGGATGCTCTCCGGATCACCTCATGGGCCTGCCTCGTCCCCCTGGCAGCCGCCTTCAGCTTCGTGTTCCTGCTGCCCAGACACGCACGGGAAGAAGAAGGACATTGAGAAGGAGGAACGCCGGCGCCGAGGTGACTTCTTCGGCTACCCGGTGGCAGTCTCCGGATCCCAACCGCCTGCGCTGCTGATGTGCCTATGCCTGCGGGCATAGGCGCCGGGCGAACGGTGGCCCTGGGACAGATGTAGGGAGGCGGCCGACCTCGTAGCGTTCGAATCCTTAGCCCCTAAGGAGACCGGCATGACGACCACCGTGCGAATCGCAGCAACGAAAAGAGTCCCGATGGACTCCATGAGGAAGACCGCGCTGGTCGCGGGCGTTTTCTACCTGATCACCTTCATCTCGATCCCCACTCTCGCCCTCTACGGCCCGGTAAAGAACCACCGGGACTGGATCCTTGGCTCCGGTGGCCACACGGGCGTGCTCGTGGGCGGTTTCCTCGAGGTGATCGTCGCCCTCGCCGGCATCGGCACCGCCGTCACGCTGTACCCAGTCGTCAAGCGGCAGAACGAAGGCGTCGCGCTCGGCTTCGTCGCCGCTCGCGTCCTGGAAGCCGTCATGATCTTCACCGGTGTCATCAGCCTTCTGTCGCTGGTGACCCTGCGACAGGACCTAGGCGGAGCGGCCGGAGCAAATGCGGCCGCGCTCGTCACCACCGGCGCGTCGCACGTCGCGGTCTACAACTGGACGTTCCTGCTCAGCCAGAGCCTCATGCCGGGCATCAACGCACTGCTGCTGGGCTCCTTGATGTACCGGTCCCGGCTCGTGCCCCGCGTCATTCCCCTGCTAGGACTCATCGGAGCCCCCCTGCTCATCTGCACCGTCATCGCAACACTATTCGGCGGCCTCAAGCTGGGCTCCCCCGAGCTCGCCGCACTCCCGGTGGCGGCCTGGGAGCTATCGCTCGGCGTCTGGCTGGTCGTTAAAGGCTTCAAGCCCTCCCCCGTCACCACCGGAATGATCGCAGCCGACAGCGCACCCGCCTACCAGGACGTCACCGCCTGAACCGACCACGGCCGGGCCCACCCGGGCCCGGCCGCTGCCGTTTCGCCCGTGGTGCGCGGGGTAGCCGGAAGATGGTCCTGGTTTCCGGGACCGCGCTTGAGAGGAGAGCGGAGTGGCTTATCTTCCTCCGATCCCGAACGAGGAAACGTTCTCCCGGCCCCGGTGCGTCCGGTGCGGACATACGTCCGGGTCTCACCATGTCGAGAAGGGCTGCACGGTCCGGCTGGGTCTGACCCAGCTGTGGCGGCGCTGCCCGTGCAAGGCCTATGTCTCGCCAGGCACCCCGGCAGAGACGCCCGACCGGGACCCGCATTTCCGGACCACTTAGCGCCGCACTGCACAGCAGCCGGAGCGAGTCCCGGAATCATCAGATGACCGCGACCTGGCCGTCGGCGCAGGAACGCTGGAGCGGGTGATCGTGGACAGGGACCGATTCGCCAGCCGGGCTCAGCACGACTAGCCACGCTCAGACAGAAGGCACTATCAGGCCAAGAAGGCGTTGATTTTGGAATTGGATCATATGGCCGAACGGGCACGGCAGCGTGCCCTTGTGCGCCGCGGCTATGACGAGATCTCGGTGGCCTACCGCAGTGATGACGGCGATGCGGCCGGCTCCTCTGCGCAGGACGTCAGCCGCTACGCCGACTGGGTGGCGGAACTGGCTGGCCTGCTACGGCCCGGCGCCCGGGTTGTCGATAGTGTGCGGAAGGCGGCGAGCGGCGGTTAAACCGGGACGATCTCTACGTGGATCCCGGCTGCTTCCGCAAGTACGCGCAGGTCGCCAGGATCAGAGGTGAGGATGTCGTCGCCGTCGGCTGCGAGGCATACCACAGTGGCATCAATAGCGTCGGACTGGCCACTGCGGGCAAGCAGCATCCCAGCTCGCCGGGCCAGCGTGCCGTCGACGGAAGCGACGGCGGTGCCGGCCAGGAGCCGGGCCATGGGCGCCTGCCGTCCGCTGCCGCCACGCCAGACCTGGGCAACCACGCCGCCGCTGGTCACTGGCGGGCGTCCGGCGAGACGTTCGCGCTTGACCAGCGCGACGACGTCGCGGTTACCGCTTTCGACGGCAACGAATGCTCCGGCGTCCAGCACGAGCATCAGGCGGCTCCCCGGCTGTGCTGCGCCGGCCCGGGTGAACGCTGTTCCGGGTTGCCCCTGACGACGACGGCTCGTTCGCGTGCCCGCCGGGCGGCGTCCCGCATCTCCTCGTCGGTGATTTCCCCGTGCTCGGCCTCGTAAGCGGCGAGGAATTCATCCAGGGCCTGCAGCCGCCGGTCATGATCGGCTTTCAGCCGGAGGGCATCATTGACCCAGGCGCTTATGCTCTCGGCGTGGCCGTCGGTGACAGCCTCCTGTGCCACAGCTACCAGCTCGGCGTCCACCGATGCCGAAAGCCGTCGCTTGGTAGTCATACGTTCATGCTACATCTCGCCTACGATTGTAGGAGCATCTTGCTGCCCGGCTTCGTGCCGTAGGCGGCAGGGCGGGTAGCGTGTAACCAGCGTCTACACGCACTTTTCCGCCATGACACCATCATCTGAGTCAGACGACGAGCAGCCCCGGCGCCCGCGCGCCTTCACCGGGGCTCTGGTCGGCGTGCTCGCTGCGGCCGTCGCCATCGGCGTCGCACAGTTTGCCGCCGGCCTCGGCGTTCCGCAGAGCTCGCCCGTCATCGCGGTGGGCCAGGCCGCCATCGACCTCATGCCGCCGCCGCTCAAGGACTTCGCCATCTCCGCGTTCGGCGCCGATGACAAGACCGTGCTGCTCGGCGGCATCCTGGTGATCCTGGCCCTGTACGCGGCGCTGGTCGGGGTGCTCGCGGTGCGGCGGCTGGCGTTCGGCATGTGGGGGCTCGCGCTTTTCGCGTGCATCGGCCTGTGGGCCGCCCTGACCAGGCCGACCGCCACGGCCGGATATGTGGTCCCCACTCTGGTGGGGGCCGTGGCCGGCGCGTTCGCGCTGTTCCTGCTGGCCCGCGCGGCGGCCGGGCTCGGCCCGGCCGCGGCGCGCACCCGCCGGCTCGGCCGGCCAGCCTCGCGCGGTTCCCGTGCCTTCGGTACGCGCGACGTCCGGCCCGGCCTGACCACTCCCCCGGACGCGCTGGCCCCTCCCGACCTTCCCGCTGAACCCGTCCGGCCAGCAGACACGACCCGGGTCGACAAGCCACTCATCCGGGCGGGCCCGGCCTACTCCTTCACCTTCCTGCCTAACCCGGAGGACCAGGCGCCGTCGGCCTGGCCCGCGCGGCGGCGGTTCCTGCTGTCGAGCGGCGCGGCGGCGGCCGTGGCCGCGCTCGGGACGGTAGCCGGAAGGAACCTGATCGATGAGCACAATGTCGCTGCGGCGCGGACCGCGATACGGTTCCCGCGGCCCGCGGTGCCCGCGCCGCCGCTTCCCGCGGGCACCAGCCTGAACATTCCCGGGCTCACCTCGTTCATCACCCCGGACAGCACCTTCTACCGCGTCGACACCGCTCTGCTCGTGCCCCAGGTGGACCCGGCGAACTGGCAGCTGCGGATCCACGGAATGGTGCAGCGCGAGGTCACCATCACCTTCGCCGAACTCCTGCGGCGCCCGCT
>PMOU01000541.1:12083-16706 GCA_003161205.1 Actinomycetota bacterium
GGCAGGAATGCCCTGCTCGCCGTGGCCATGAACGGCACGGCGCTGCCCGTCACGCACGGTTTCCCCGCGCGCATGGTGGTGCCGGGACTGTACGGCTATGTGTCCGCGACCAAGTGGGTCACCGATATCGAGGTCACCACCTTCGCCTCGGCCTCCGGCTTCTGGGCGCAGCGCGGCTGGTCGCAGCAGGCGCCGATCAAGACCGAGTGCAGAATCGACGTGCCTGGGGCGNNGCGCGGCTGGCCGCAGTGCCCGGTATCGACACCTGGCGGCAGTGGGTCTGGGAATGGCCGGCCTCGCCGGGTAATTACCTGCTCGAAGCTCGTGCCACCGACGAGACCGGCTACACCCAGACCGCTGTCCAGGCCCAGCCACCGCCCAACGGCGCCACCGGCTACCCTTCGGTGCAGGTTCCCATCAGCAACGCCTGACGGCCCGCAGACCCGCCTTAGTTCGGCGGCGGCAGCGGCGGGTGCTTGCGCATGGCGTAGGCCACATTGATGACGCCGACGATGACCCAGATCAGGGCCATGAGCATGATGGCGGCGAAACCCGGGGACCCCCTGAGCACGATGGCGGTCACCGGCAGGGCGACCAGCATGGTCCCCAGGGCCAGCACGATGGACTGCCGGCCGGAGCGGTCGGCCTGGTCGGCCCGGGCCGCGCGGCGTTCGGCCCGGATCATGCGCGTGGCCCGGCGGCGCTGGTGCCTGCATCCGGCGTACCGGTCCAGCTGGACCAGGAGGCGGCTGTCCACCTCCGCCGTGACCCGGTTGTCGATCGCGGCCGCGATCCGCTTGTCGATGTCCGCGCCGATGCGTTCCACCAGGCCCTCGGCCAGGGCCTGATCGTAGCCGGGGCCGAGGTCCCGCAGAGCAGCCACCGAGGCGGCGATCTCAGCCTGGCTATCTACGGCCATCATGCCCTCCGAACGTCCGGCAACCCCTTGCCGCCAACGGTACGGACCGCGGGCAGGCCGGCGGAATGCGGCTAGCACCCGCCGCGTCCTGAGGTTTTCCCCAGCGTTGAGCGCGACACCAGCTGCGGCGGGTGGGCGGGCTTGGGGCGGGAAGCCGGCCCGTTCGGTGGCGAACACGATGTCATGACCCGCCTCGCGCAGGATCCACCAGGGCACCGCGACCTCGGTGACGTCGAAATCCCGGTCGGGAAGCGCCAGCAGCACGCGCACCAGGTCATCATCTCACTGGCTACGTGGCCACCCGGTCGATCCGGTCGACTGCTATCGGTGACCACCCGATCCTCACGGGCGGTCGCGGAGCAACTCGGCCATTGCCTCCTCATGCGAGACCGCACCGGGCCGACCCGCGGCGACCCATTCCCGGTACCCGGTGAGGGTCGCCTCGAACTCTGCTTCCTCCAGGGCTTCCGGGGAGCTGTTGGGCTGCGCTGTCATAGGCAAACGGTACCGTCCGTTTCGGCTGCGCAATGGGAGCCACCACGGCTCGTCGTCTGGGCAATCCCTGATGCAGCCCATCGTCTTCGCGCGTCGCCGGCCGGGCGGATACCACCCGTCGTAAAATTCGAATATGAGCGACCGGAAGACGCGCCTGACGGTGACGATTGACCCGCACCTCGCCGCGTACGCCGAGCACCTGGTCGAAGTAGGGAAGGCCTCGTCCGTGTCGGCGGTGGTCAACGACGCGCTGGCCAAGAGGGTTGAGCGGGACAGGCGCATCGCGAGGCGGTGGAAGGAGATCACCGCCCAGGCGGACATGGCCCAAGTGGGGCGGATGATCGCGCACGTGCAGGCTCAGGTTGAGCAGCTTCCGGCGTCGCACAGATACCGGTGAGCGAGGAGATCAGGCTGTTCAGCGACCTCGGTGACGTCGAAATCCCGGTCGGGAAGCGGCAGCAGCACGCGCACCAGGTCATCATCTCATCGGCTGGAACTGCCTATGCGCGCCGTCCGCTGGGCGGAGCACCATCGGCGTATGATTCGGGTATGAGCGATAGGAAAACGCGCCTGACCGTCACCGTTGATCCTCATCTCGCCGCCTACGCCGAACAGCTCGTCGAAGCGGGGAAGGCCCCATCCGTCTCGGCTGTATTCAATGATGCCCTCTCCGAGAAGGAACGACGCGACCGGCGTGCCGTGGATCGCCTTAAGGAGATCGCCGCGCAGGCGGACCCGGACAAGGTGGCCCGGATGCTGGCTCACATCGACGCGCAGGCCTCCCGGCTGCCCGGGAGGTGAGCGAGGACAGCGGCGCCGCGCCGCTGCCTTATGTCCTTGACGTGAGTGTCCTGGCCGCCGTCGCCCGCGCGGACGCCGGAGTGACGCGCCTCGTCATGAATCTCGACGCCCGTGGCCAGCCGCTTGTTATCCCGGTGCTGGCCATGACCGGGGCCTCGTTGGACGGGCGCTCAGAAGACGGGGACATTGCCCTGCGCGGGCTGGAGAGGCTGGGGAGCGTGCTGATTGCCCCTTTGCGGGACGCCGAGCAGGCCGCAAGGCTGGCGGCGATCATCGCCCGGACCGGGCTTGACCCGTGGGACGCCCACGTGGCCGCCGTCGCTGATGCGTCGGTCTGTCCGATCCTCACCCTGGACGCCGCGAAGTGGCGGCAGCACTCCGCGGACCTGGACGAGCCGCTCCACATCATCGAGATCGCCGACCCGGATGAGCCGCCGAGCGACCCGGGCGCTCCCGGCTCGGGCTAGCCGACGCACCGGTTCACGTTCCGGAGCCGCATCCTGAGATGATGCGGCAATCGAGATGCGGCCGAGCGAACTGGAGGCTCGATGAGCGACGCCGATCGGGAGTTCACGAGGCTGGCGCAGGACTACCTCGACGACCGGGCCGAACGGCATCCCTCTAGCGCCACCGATCTCGGCGATCACAGGTTCGACGACCAGCTGGGCGATCCGTCCGAGCAGGCCCGGGACGATGAGCGCCGCGCCCTGGACGGCTGGGCCGCCCGGCTGGAGGCGATCGAGGACGGTGCCCTGTCGGCCGAGCACCGGGTCGACGCCGCGATGATGGCGGGCAGCGTGGCTCGGCGGGTGTTCGAGCTCGACGAGCTCCGCGAGCACACCTGGAACCCGCTGCAGGCTAACCCGGGCAAGGCCATCTACCAGCTGCTGGCCCGGGATTTCGCCCCGCTGCCCGAACGGCTCGCCGCGGTGGCCGGAAGGCTGGGGCAGATCCCGGCCGTGCTGGCCGAGGCTAGGCGGCAGCTCGGGCGCATGCCGCGGGTGCACCTGGAGACCGCCATCGGGCAGTTCGCGGGCACGATCTCACTGGTCGGCGGGCAGATCGACGACGCGCTCAAGGCGGCGCCGCAGTGCGAGCTGCAGCTCGCCCAGGTACGCCCGGCCGCGCTGGAGGCCCTGACCGCGCACCGCGCCTGGCTGCTGGAGCGGCTCGGCGAGGCCGCGGCCAGCGGGTCTGGCGGGTCTGGCGGTTTCGCGGATCCGAGGATCGGGCCCGAACGGTTCGCCCGCAAGCTGTCCCTGACGCTCAGCGCGGCGGCGGACGCGGACGCGATCCTGGCTCGCGCGCACGCCGACCTGGACCGGGTCAGCGAGGACATCGCCGAGCTGGCGGCCGCGATCGCCGGCCCGGCTCAGCGCGGTCCCGACGTGGTCCGGCAGGTGCTCGACCAGCTGGCGCGGGACATGCCCGACGACGCGAGCATCCTGGAGTTCTGCCGGGACGCGCTCGCGACCCAGACCAGGTTCGTCACCGATCACCAGCTGATCACGGTCTATGACGACCCGATCGAGCTGATCGCGATGCCGGAAATCGACCGCGGGGTCGCGGTCGCGTACTGCGACTCCCCCGGGCCGCTGGAGCCGGTGCCGCAGCCCACGTTCATCGCGGTCTCCCCCGCCCCGGCCGACTGGACGCCGGAGCGGGTCGCCTCGTTCTACCGCGAGTACAACCGGCACATGGTGCACAACCTGATGGTGCACGAGGCGATGCCCGGCCATTACCTGCAGCTCCAGCACTCCCGCCGGTTCACCGGCTCGGGCACCGCGATCCGGGCCGCGCTGCGGTCGGGCTCATTCACCGAGGGCTGGGCGGTGTACACCGAGGAGGTGATGGCCTCCCACGGGTACCCGGGCGAAGGAGATCCCCGCGCGGTCCGGATGCAGCAGCTCAAGATGCAGTTGCGGACGATCATCAACGCGATCCTGGACGCCCGGATCCACGCGCACGGCATGACCGAAGCCGAGGCCATGGCGCTGATGACCGGCCGCGGCTACCAGGAGGAGGGCGAGGCGGCGGGCAAATGGCGCCGGGCCCAGCTCACCTCGGCCCAGCTGTCTACCTACTACGTCGGGTACGCCGAGATCTCCGACCTCGCCCGCGACCTGCGCGCCGCCGACCCCGGCCAGTCTGACCTCCAGATCCACGACCGCATGCTGGCGCACGGCTCGCCGCCGGTACGCCTGCTGCGCACCCTGATCACGTCCTGAGAGCCGGCTCGCGGGAGCGCCGGAGGAACAGCACCCGTTCGGCCAGGGACCAGCCCAGCGACGTGAGCAGGTAGATCCCCGCCGCCAGCGGCGCGAACGCGGCGATCACGACGGTCAGGTACGCAAGCACCTTGGCCAGGGCACCGGCTGGAGACGGCCGCGGAGCCCGCGGGTCAGCGT
>PMOU01000004.1 GCA_003161205.1 Actinomycetota bacterium
CATCGGACTTACTGACCCCGGCCGGATCCCAGACCACTCCGTCGGCGCAGTCGGCGTAGAAGCCGCGCTTCTTGGCCTCGTTGTCCTGCCGTGCCAGGGCCTCGAGCTCGTCTGCGGCGCGCATGATGGCGGGCGGGGCGTTGCTGTCGGCGCGGATGAACGCGAGCATTGCCGCCATGCCGTGGGCGGCGCCGAGCTTCCAGCGGTGGTCCCAGTCGAGATCTCCGAACGGAAACTCATCCCGGGCGTCGTCGGGCATCAGCATGGCGACGACGCACAGCCATGCCTTCCCGGCCTCTTCGAAGGCAAGGACGGCGATCGCGTGGGCAGTTGGCCAGCGACCGCGGCTGAGCAGCAGTTCCGCGTCGTGGAGGAGGCGTCGGGAGTTCTTGGCGGCCGTGATTGCCAAGTCACCGATCGCATCGAGGTCTGGCACTGCCTTGCTCATGGCAGATGAGGCTAACGGGAACAGCATCGGGCGGCATGCGAATATTCGCTATGGCCCAGCTAGCTATCGCCGGACAATGGCGTGATGGATCCATGACTTTCTGCGGCTCAGTTTCGGGTTGCGGGGCGGCTGCACATCGACTTGGCATCGGCCGAGGCACGTTACCGGTGCCGAGATAACAGGGCACCCCGGCGGGTGAGGCTGCTCACGTCCCGCATGTCAGCCGGCCGCACCCCCGGAGGCGCCACACTGGCACACGTACAGCTGCGGCGGTCCTTGACCATCCCACCTTCGGGACTTCGCGGCAACGGCCGCGGGCGCGTGCCAGCCACGTGGTTCCCAGGACTCGGAGAAGCCGATGGAATTCGCCCGCCGACCGCGGGCCGATGCGGCGACTCGATCACCACCCAGATGGTCAGGCTCGGTGCCCACGACAGCACACTGGCTGGGTGCAGCGCCGGATCCAGTTCGAAGTCCGGGTGACCGCCCGCCGACTGGTCAACTCCTCGACGCGAAACGCGCCACCCGCGGATTTCTGGGGCTAAGCCCAGGCACTCGCGGACCAGGGACTGGTTGATGGGCGCTCTCAGGGCCGTCCCGGCTAGACGTGACGCCGGACAGTCGCTGACGAGCTACAGGCAGTGCCCCATTTCTGGTGCCTAGCGCCATCTCCGGCGCTGCTGCCGACGAGGCACGGGGCACCGCATTCGGCACGCTCGGATTGATCGTGCCGAATGGATGTCCATACTCCCACTGTACTGAGCATCAGCGCAGGTCAGGCTTGTTTGGTTATCGGTCTTGAGAACCGCTGGGTTGCGCCGACTGAGGATGATCCCTTTGGCCACGGAGGTCGGCGGCCTGCTACTGGGCCATCTATGGCGTGCGGGAGGTCCGGTCTGGGTGCCGGCTAGACGCGGGTATGCTCCGGCTTGCAGCCGCAGGGTGCGGGTGGCGCCCGTTGTCACGCCTGCCTGCGCGAACTCACCGTTGGTGACTGCTTCCACCGTTCCCGACCTCACCCCCCTTCATGGCGGCGAGGTCGGGAACAGCTCCAGCAGCAAAACTCGCACAGTCAGACGTGACAACAGGCAACGGACTCAAGAGTCCGTTGCGGAGGAAACCCGAGAGGGAACCCCGCCTCAAAGCCGCAGGGGGTTCCGTAACAGCTCCCTGCCTTCCACCGTCCACGTAGACGGGTCCACCGAGCGGCGGAAACTCAGAGCCACCATGGGCTCAGGAGTGTGTGCCGTCAGAGTCGGTGCTCTGGTTCTTCTCCGTCGGCACCATCCTGAGCCAGCGTCCTTGCGGTGTCCGGCATCGATTCCAGATCGGCAGGTGCGGGCCACGCATCACGCAACTTCTACGGGGCACTGGGCATTCCCTAGCTATTCCCCGTCCACCTGCGAGAGGATGCTCTCGGCCTCCGACTCCGCCGCGGCGTAGCGCCCAGAGTGCGCTGACCTCTGCACAGCCTGGGCAATCTCAGCGGCCGTGTACGTCGGATGGTTACTCGCCACAGCGATCGCCTTCTCTAGGTAGAGATCACTCGCATCCGCCACGTTCTCGCGAGTTGCGGCCGACCCCCAGCTCTTGAGCTGCTGAAACACGCCGACGGAACTGTGGTCGCCGTTGCTGCAGTTATTGAAGCGACTCTCGACGTAGGCAGCCTCGAAGGCGGACAGCTCTACTTTGTCAGATACTTGCAGGCGGACGGCTTCGGCGTACACCACCCTCGCCACGTTCAAATTGACAGGGGGGAGCTTGCCCTTGCAATTCACCGTAGGTATCGGGCTGAGCGCGAACGTGTAACTGCCACCAACAATCGAACATGGCCCGCTCACCGAGACCGCTGTCAGTGCAATGGAGAACGTCTGTGCTACCTGAGACTGGTAGATGTGATTGGCCAAGTAGTAGGTGCCGGAACTGGGATGACCGTCCGACGTAATGGTCTGCGCGGCTGAGCCGTCCTCCCAATTCGCGCTCCAGGTAAAAACACAGCCACTCGTATCCCCCGAGTAGACTCCGTCTACCGTTAGGTCCGGGTCATCGCTGGCGCACGACGGTGTATTGATGGAAACGGTACACGGAGCATCGCCCGCCGCTCCTGCTCCAATCAAACTGACCCGACCGGGGCTCGGACTTAGATTGGCACCCGGCGTGATGCTCTCAACGCTGGTTCTGTTAGCAGATGCCGCGTATGCCGAGCCCCCAGTAAACCATAAGATCAGGGCCAGCGACCCCAGTACGGTGGCGCTAGTAACCAGTATCCGGGTGGCGCGCCCAAGCGATCCAGCGCCGAGTGCAAACGCTCTGGTCGCGGCGACCCGTTCCGCCGCCTGCATCCTGTCCGCAGCCACCCTATGGAGGTCTGTCCGATCCGCCATCCTGCCCCTCCTGGATCGCCCGACCGGCAACAAGCTAGTGCTGATGGAGCTAGGCACCTGTTGGCAATGGTTCCAGATTGGGCAATCATCCGCAACCAGGCCGGCATGGCCAGCAGCTACCACCAGCTCGGCATGCTCGCCCAGCTGCGCGGGGACTACGACG
>PMOU01000636.1 GCA_003161205.1 Actinomycetota bacterium
GCGATGAAGGACAGCGAGGGAACCACGACCTCATCCCCGGCGCGAACGCCTGCGGCGATCATGGCCAGGTGCAGGCCTGCGGTGCAGGAGGAAACGGCCACAGCGTGCCCGGCACCCGTCGCCACGGCGAAGGCGGCCTCGAACTCCGCGACCCGCGGGCCCTGAGCAACCCAGCCGGACGCGACGGCCTCAGCTGCCGCTGCTGCCTCCTCGGCGCCGAGCAACGGGCGGATGACCGGGATCATCGCTGGCCCCGCCACCAGGCCACGAGGCGGGAGAGTCCCTCATCCAGCCCTATCTCGGCCTTCCAGCCGAGTTGGCGTGCCGCGGCGGAGGTGTCCGCCAGCCGCCGGGTGACCCCGTTAACGCCCCGCGGCGGCCCGAATTCCAGGCCCAGGTCGCTGCCCATAACCCGCTGCAGCGCCTCGGCTAGCTCGACGAGGCTGGTCTCGCTGCTACTGGCGATGTTGAACACCTGGTCGGTGACGTCGCTGGCTGCGGCCAGCAGGTTCGCCCGGGCGATGTCCTCGGTATAGACGAAGTCCATCGTCTGCAAGCCATCACCCAAGATGAGCGGCGGCTGGCCCGACTCGATCCGCTCCATCCACCGGATCAGGACCTCGGTGTAGAGGCCATGGATGTCCATCCGCGGCCCGTACACGTTGAAGTAACGCAGCGCCACGTAATCCAGCCCGCGCATGGCATGGAAGCTGCGCAGCAGACCTTCGTTGAACGTCTTGGCCGCCCCGTACAGCGTGTCGTTGTCGTACGGGTGCTGACGTTCGGTGGTCGGGAAGTGATCAGCAAGCCCGTAGACGGACGCTGAGGAAGCGGCGACAACCTTGCGGACGCCGGCGTCGGCGGCCGCCTCGACGACTTCGTAGGTACCGTCTACCAGCACTTCCAGAGCCAGGCGCGGCTCGGAGGCGCATTGCGTGATCCGGATGGCGGCCTGGTGGAATACGACGTCTATCCCGCTCATGAGGCGACGCACGAGGGCCGTGTCGCGGATGTCGCCCTCTTCCAGGCGTACCCGGCCGGAGGTCAGCGCCCCGGCCAGGTTCTCCCGGCGGCCGCGGACCAGGTTGTCCAGCACTATGATCTGACCGGCACCCGCCGCAACGAGCTGATCGACGATCGTCGAGCCGATCGTGCCGGCTCCTCCGGTGACCAGGCAACGTCGTCCTTCTATCACGGTGTCCCCTCTTGGTGCATATCGTCAGTTTTGTCGGTTAGATGCCGCGCCGCAGCTTCCGGTGCCACCACCATCGGTCCTCGACATGGCGCACGACAGCAGACCAGATGAGCGGCTGGAGATACGGCATGACGGAAGGCCCGATCCGGCGCCGCAGCTGCAAGCTGCGGTAAATACCCAGCCGGGCGGCGCCTGACCAGCAGTCGAACGCGAACTCGACCAAGCCGTCCACCGGCACCTGGTCCGTACGGTGACGGTCGTAGGCGCGAGTGGCGCTCCACAGGGCCTTCTTAGCCAGTTGCCGGTGCACGATGGCGGACAGTTCGGCCGCATTGGGCAGGATGTCGCCGCACTGCCGGAGTGCGCCTTCGTAGGCGGCCCGCAGCTGGCTGAGGCTGACCAGCCGGTTTCTGAGTTCCAGTGACATGTTCTGGTCGTGCCGGCGGTAGAAGGCTTGATCTGCGCGGATGAAGGCCACGTCGGAGTAGGCCGCCAGCCGCAACCACATCTCGACGTCGGACGTGTGGTATAGGTCCGGGTTGTAGCCGCCCACCTGATGCTGGACGGACGTCCGGACCACGACCTCCGGTGAGAAGATGCAGGGCCGCGCTTCCCTAAAACGCCGCTCGAGCCACCAGCGACCTGGCCAAATGGCCTGTCCCCGGGCCTCCGTGCGGGCGGGCCGCGGCTTCTCGCCGCCGCGGAATTCCACCACGTTGCCATAGACGAAGCCCACCTCGGGGTGAGCGTCCATGAGGTCGGCGGCCCGGCGCAGGGCGCCCGGCGCCAACCGGTCGTCCGCGGAGATCAGCACGCAGTAGTCACCGTCCGCCCAGTCGAGCAGGCCTTCGTTGAACGTAGCGATATGGCCCCGGTTGACAGGATGAACGATCACCTCGACGCGGTCATCAGCCGCCGCCAGCTTGTGCGCGATCTCCGCGCTGTCGTCCTGTGACGCGTCATCGATGATCAGGACCCGGACGTCGACGCCGGGCTGGTCGTCGAGAGCGCCGGCGACGCAGTCGCCGAGGAACTTGCCGTAGTTGTAACACGGGATGACGACGTCGACCCGGCTCATGTCCCGGTTCCCTGGCCGACTGACCCACGAGCCCCCGACGCAGATCGGTCCGGTCGGATTCCCCGCAGTGGCATCGGGGTTCCCTGCAGCGCGAGGCTGCGGGACGCTGCCTCGAGGATGTCAAGGACACGCAGACCCGAGCGGCCGTCGGTGAGTGACGCGCGGCCGGTGCGGATGCAGTCCGCGAACTCGTCGACCACGCTGGCTAGCGCCTCACGTTCATTGAGCGCCGGAGACACCAGGTCACCGGTCCGGTATGAGACGAACGCCTTCTCGCGGTCCTCGGCCCCGGCGTGCTGGGCGGGCACCAGGTCCACGCCCCGGTCGAAGATGGTTACCCGCTGCATCCGGTCGAGGTCGTCCCACAGCAAGGCCCGCTTGGACCCGCCGATCATCGTGGTCCGGACCTTGGTGGGTGACAGCCAGTTCACGTGAAAATGGGCGATCGCCCCGCCCGTCAGCTGAAGAGTCACGAATGCGACGCAGGATCGCCCGGTCCCGATCGGGTCAGCCCCGTGCGCCGCGACCGACAGCGGCTCGACCCCCGGCGGAAGGATTGACTCCAGAATCGAGATGTCGTGCGGAGCGAGGTCCCACAGCACGTCGATGTCGGGCTGCACTAGGCCCAGGTTGATCCGCACCGAGTCGAAGAAATGCAGGTCACCGATCTCGCCGGAGTGCACCAGCTCCCGGATCTTGCGAACGGCCGGGGTGTAGCAGAAGGTGTGATCGCACATGAGCACCAGGCCAGCGCGATCCGCCTCCTCGACCAGCCGGAGCCCGTCGGCGTAGGTGGCGGCCAGGGGCTTCTCGATGAGCACGTGCTTGCCTGCCCGCATAGCCGCGAGCGCTATGTCCAGATGAGTGCCGGCCGGAGTCGCGATAGCGATGGCATCGACCTGGTCATCGGCCAGAACGGCGTCCAGGTCATCGGTCGCGCCGACGGTCGAATACGGTCCGAGCACCTGGACTGCGCGAGACCTGTCGATGTCACACAGCCAGCGAAGCCGATAGCGCGGTGAGCCGGCGAAGTTCCGCACAAGATTCGGTCCCCAGTAACCCGCGCCCACCACCGCAAGACCGATCGGCTGCTGAGACCCGCTGACGTAGCGATCAGAAGTCACGGCACTCCTGTCTGGTTAGGGCAAGAAGGACTGCGCCGCCGCACGCTTCCCTCCCGCCAGCTGCGGGCCGACAGCAGCACCGCACTCAAACGCAGCACGGACGGCCCCTTCAGATCCCGTCTCGCCCTGGCGTCTCACAAAGTATTAGACGCCTGGACCCGGCGAATTGTTTACATTGGCCAGCGTATCGTCCGTTTCTGTGAACAGCTCGCCCGTTTCTGGGCATCGCCACTGTGAGTCACCTTCCGGTGTCAGCGTCACCCCAGCCCGGCCTACCCACCCGATCCGCCGCGCCGGGACGCCAGCGACCAGGCCGAAGTCGGGAACATCCCGTGTCACCACGGCGCCGGCCGCGATGAGGGCCCAGCGGCCGACCTCGACCCCAGCGAGGATGACCGCCCGGGCGCCGACCGATGCCCCCTCGCGGACCACGACGCCCTTGGCATCCCAGTCCGCAGGCCGCTTCAACTGCCCGCTCACGCCTACCGATCGCGGGTACACATCGTTCGTGAGCACGGCCGAGGGACCGATGAAAACGGCATCCTCCAGGCGAGCAGGCTCATAGACGAGGGCGTAGTTCTGCAGCTTGACGTGGTCTCCGAGGATGACGCCCGGCCCGACGTAGGCACCTCTGCCGATGATGCAGCCACGCCCGATCCGCGCGTTCTCGCGGACTTGGGCAAGATGCCATACCTGCGTGCCGGCGCCGAGTTCCGCTCGCTCGTCGACGTCGGCGCTGGGCTGCACGCCGATGCCAGGCGCGGCTGCATCGGCGTTATTGTCCGGTTGCATGCTTCCTCCCCGCTGGACTGCTAGCAGGTCACGGTCCGTGGCATGGCTCGCCGTCCTGCCTAGGGTCACATCGTCCACTCAGCGGTTTACCACCCGAAGCGGATTGTTCGGGCCGATCCGGGAGGAACTGTTTTGCTCGCGCAGTAGCTCCACGTAGGCTGGCCGCGTGAACTCAGGACTGGATTGGCGGCACCGGGACGACTGTGGAGCCTGCTTACAGGGACGACTACTGGGTCAACGATACCCTCCCCCTGCCGGTTTTCGATGGCCGTCCGATCATCCGCGACCGGCGTGTCGAGATTCCTCCGCGCCAGGTACCGGACCCTGGATCCCAAAACTTTGCGGCCCGCATTATCTCAGCGTTGCGCGACCCCGTTTACCGCGGCAGTTACGCGCTGGTCGCGAACACCATGGGGACAAGCGTCATCGGCGCGATTTACTGGGCGGTCGCGGCTCACCTGTACAGCCCTGTGGACCTAGGTCGCGCCACCGCACTGATCTCCGGGCTGATGCTGGTGGCAACCCTGTCCCAACTCAACCTGAGCAATACGCTGATGCGATTCCTGCCGCAGATGGGGGCTGCGTCGGCAAGGCGCCTGATCAATGGCACCTACGTGGTCAGTACGCTCACGGCTGTGGCTGGGAGTGTGGTATTCGTCACCGTCCTGCCGAGACTCAGCTCTGAGTGGCGCTTCATCGGTGATTCGGCCTTCTTTGCCGCCATCTTCGCCGTGTCAGTCATCGTCTGGGAGATATTTACCCTTCAGGACGCGGCGCTCGTAGGTCTCCAGCGTCCCGTGGCCGTCCCGATAGAAAATGTGGCCTACTCGCTGGCGAAACTGGCATTGCTGGTGGTCGCGGTAAAAGTACTCCACTCGACAGACGTCCTGTTCTCCTGGGTTATCCCGCTGATTTTCTTGATCCCGGGCATTAACTGGCTGATCTTCCGCCGCTGCCTGAAGGAACGGCGCCCGCACGACCTGGCCCCGCCAATGCGGGCCCGCCAGCTCGCGCGCTTTGCCTCCGTCGACTTCGGCGGTGTGATCTGCAGTCAGATCACCGCCAACGCCCTCCCGTTGCTGGTCATTTCCGTCCTAGGACCAGCAGCGGCTGGCAGCTTCTACATCGCTAGCTTGATTACTTCCGGTGTGGCAAGTGTGGGCATAAGTTTCGCCACGGGGCTGATGGTCGAAGCGAGCGCGGCGCCGCACCGGCTGTCGGAGATCACCCGGGGGGCGCTCAAGAGATGCGTGCTCACCATGGGGCCGGCGACGATCCTGCTGGTCTTCGGAGCACACATCATCCTGAGGGTTTACGGCGGCAGCTACATAGCAAAAACCGCCACGCTCTTCGAGTTGCTGGCCCTCACTCTTCTTCCTTTCTGCATTGAGACGGTCGCTTATTCGCTCGACCGTATCGCTGGCAAGCCCATCCGCTCGACGCTCAGTCAGCTCGCTATTGCGGTCATCTCACTAGGCGGCAGCGGGCTCCTTTTCGGGCGGCTCGGGGTCAACGGCGTGGGCGTCGCGTGCCTCGCAGGCGATACCGCGGTAGCGCTCGTGCGCCTGCCGACGGTCCTGTCCGCTCTCCGGCAGCGCCCGGCTGCGGTAGCGCCACCAGCCAGTGCAGCGCAGCCAGCCCGTACAACGCAACTAGTCCGTGCAGCGCAGCCAGCCCGTCCATCGCAACTAGCCCGTGCGGCGCAACTAGCCAGTGCCGCGCAACCAGGCGNNACCAGCCAGTGCCGCGCAACCAGCCAGTCCAGCGCAGCCAGCCAGTGCCGCGCTGCAGGCGGTGCCGGGGGCAGACGCGCCGGCCCATCCGAGTCCGGTCCCCGATCGCCAGAATTACGTGGGCCGTCATCGGGCAGCAGGACCGGACCGAGCTAAGCCAACGGGTCAGTAGAAATCTACGCGGCGTCCCGCAGGCGGCCCGTGAGGCGTGCATGTACCAGCGAACGACCGGCCCGCGGGCGCGTGTCGTCATCGAGGCCGACCTGACCTCGCCAAGCCGCCGCGAGCGCGGAACCTAGCCGAGCGCGCGCTCGACGGCGCCGGCCACCCGAGCCTGCTGCTCGGGCGTGATCTGCGGGTAGAGCGGCAGCGACAGCAACTGACCGGCGGCAGCCTCGGCGACCGGGAAATCGCCAGGCCCATAACCAAGGTGCCGGAAGGCCGGCTGCAGGTGAACGGGCACCGGGTAGTGGATCCCGGCGTTAATTCCTTCGTCGTGCAGGCAACGCAGGACGTGATCCCGGCGCGGAACTCTGATGACGTACAGATGCCACACGTGCTCGTTGCCGGGTGCGGTCCGGGGGAGAATGACGTCGGGCAGGTCAGCGAGCAACTCGGCATAACGGCTCGCTGCCTGGCGCCTCGCCAGGTTGCCTGCCGCCAGGCCGCGGAGCTTAGCCCGCAGCACAACCGCCTGGAAGGCGTCGAGCCGGGAATTGAACCCGATAGTGAGGTGTTCGTAGCGACGCTCGGATCCATGATCGCCGAGCAGGCGAACCCGCCGCGCGTATTCCGCTGACTCGGTCAGTACCGCCCCGGCGTCGCCATAGGCACCGAGATTCTTGCCCGGGTAGAAACTCACCCCGGCCAGCAAGCCGAACGAGCCGGCAGGCCGGCCGCTTTGGGCTGCGCCGTGCGCCTGCGCAGCGTCTTCGATAAGCACGGTCCCGTTCCGGGCGACGTCAGCGATGGCGGCCATCGGCGCCATCTGGCCGAAGAGGTGTACCGGGATCACCGCCCCGGTCTGCTGGCTCAGGGCCGCCGCCAAGGCTCCCGGATCGAGCAGCAGGTATTCGGGATCCACGTCAGCAAACGCCGGCCGGGCGCCCGCGCGCACGACGGCCTCCGCCGTAGCGACGAAGGTGTTCGCCGGCATGATCACTTCAGCTCCGGCGGGCACCTCGGCCGCGCGCAGGGCTAGCTCGAGCGCGTCGGTGCCGCTGGCCACGCCAACGCAGTGCGCGACGCCGGTGAAGGCTGCGTACTCTCGCTCGAAGGCGGCTGCCACCTCGCCTTTTATGAAGGCCGTGCTGCCGATGACGTCATCGAAACCTGCCTGTATCTCCGCCGCTACCGGAGCGTGCGCAGCCCGCAGGTCCACCAGCGGTATAGCCGTCACCACATCTGCCTGGTCGCCCACCATCATCCCTCACGCCTCGCCGCAACCACCATTACCTGTCTCCCGGGGGCGACCCTACCGCCACCAGCGCGGCCAGCAGAAAACGCCAGCCAGAGCACTGCCCCAGGCCTCGCGTTACGCGCGTCACGCGCATCCACCTATGTACAGTGGCTGACGGCCAGCTCAGGCCGGGCCGGAAACAGGCAAGCATGACTTTCCCCACATCGCCGCATGGGTGGACGACGGCCCGAAGACTGCGTGCGGATCGTCGTGGCTCAGCCGCCGCGCCGGTCCCGCTAGTGCAGAGACCCCGAACTGGATATCCGCAGACCAGGGCATAATCTTCATACCGCCCATTTGTTCTTATTCTGCCACTATTCGGACTCAGGTCGTTAACATGAAATTCGCGGAGAAATCCCAGTTAGAGCCCAGATAGCGGGTGGCCCGCTGTAGGCTCCGCGTACTGGCGTAGGCTCGGCGCGGCCGTTCTCGGCTGCTCCCGGCCCGCGCCGCTGTCGCGCTTGTGCTCGGCGGGCACGGTGCAGTTGCCGGTGTCCGGGTCGTCTAGCGGGACCTCAATCTCCCGCGAGACAGCGCAACCTGAGTCTCCTGCAGGACAGGAGCCGGGAATGCGCTACGGGCCAGAGAAACTGAGGAGTCGTCATGGTGTCCGGCATGTCGAGGGACCGTAGCGGGGGCCCGGATGTCATCCTGGTCGATACGACCTGGGCCAGTGTGGACTTTATGGCTCACCAGCTGGTCAAGCGCGGACTGCGCGTTCACGCGTTCACGCCGCACATGCACCGGCCACGTTACCTGCGGGTTACTGCCTATCCCTATACGTCGTACGTCGAGCAGCCGCTGAAAAAAGAGAGTTCTGACTCTTTCCGGGCCATGGTGGAGAGGATTGACCCGGCGTGCATTATGCCGTGTACGGAGGAAGCGCTGTACTGGATGTGGGACCAGCCTGACCACATCCAGCGGCTGTCTCTCCCCGATGTCGACCCCGACGTCAGGCCGCTGCTGCTGGATCGTGCCCTGCTGCTGGAGGAGGCGGACGCCTGGGGGGTGCCGGTTCCGGCGGGGATACCACTCGCCAGCCGGGCAGACTGTGACGCGGCCATTGCTAGAGGCCTGCCGCTCATGGTCAAGTCGGGAAGGTCCGTCGGAGCCTCATTCGTGGCGCTGTGCCGCACGTCCGAGGAGGTCATCACGGCGTTTGAGCGGTTCACCCCGCAAGGCGCATCGGTGACGGCGCAGCACTTCTACACAGGCCCGACCTACCAGGTCGGCGCATTCTTCGTGAATGGCCAGGCGGTGCATCTCTATGTCGGCGAAAAGACGGTCATGTGGCCGAAGCTGACCGGCTATTCCTATGAGGTGCGGTCAGCGAGCGAGCCGTACCTGTCGCAGTTGCTGCAGTACGCGGAATCGGTGTGCAAGCAACTGCGGTTGACCGGGATGGCAGGGTTCGATTTTGTCCTAGGCGAAGACGGCGAGTTCCGTTTCGTTGACTTCAATCCCAGGCTGTGGGGTTGCGCCGACGCGACGCTGTCGGCTGGGGTCGACTTGTACGACGGGCTGGCCCGCTGGATCCGCGACGGTACCGCCGGTCCTCCGACGAGGCCCCTCCCGGGAATCGTGCACCGGGTGTTCCCCAAGTACGCCTTCGAGCCGTCCGGGATAAGCCCGTGGCGGCGGCTCGGCAGCCTGCGCGACGCGCCGTGGGATGTGCCGTCCTTTATCATCGGTGAAGCACTCGTAGAACTACGCAACCGCGTCACGGCCCGGAACGCCAAAGCGCGCTAGTGCTGACCGGAACAGCCGATTAGCCGACCTGGCTATGAACTGGCCGGGCACTGCCATCCTCGGACGGGAGGCTCGGGTGCCCCCAGCCCTGTAAATTTACAGCTCACGGGGAGGATGACTGTGGGATACCCAGGGATTATGCCGCCGGCGGCGCAACGAGCCGAAGCGCTTGACGTCCTGGCGGCAGCGGTCGCTGTCGCCTTGCTCGCCATGGTGCAGGTAAACGCTTCAGGGCTGCCGCGCATCCTGCTGGTGCTGGGATTTACCTTCTTCGTTCCAGGACGGGCCATCATTACCAACTTCCCGCGGATGGCACGCTGGTCGGAACTGGGCGCGTCCATGCTTGTCAGCCTTGGTGTCCTGGCATTCCTGGCTACCGTCTCGCTGTGGGCTCACTATTGGCATCCACTGGGCTTGTTCCAGGTCGAGGCCGTGCTAAGCCTGGCCGGGCTGGCGGTCGGCATCGTCCAACGTCGAAGGAACTCATGACAGACAGTGCACCGACCGGCAACGGTGACCGCCGTTCCGAATGGGAACCTGACAACGGATCGGCACCTGCCGGGGCAGCTTCATCCGGTGACAGGCACCGGACGCTGAATCAAGCCGGACCTCCTGATCAAGCCGGGCCTCCTGATCAAGCCGGGCATCGAGCTGCGGCCAACATGCGGCCAGCACGACCCACCAGGCGAGCCCTGATACCGGCGCCCGGCGCGGAGGCGCCGACGACCCTGATGCCTGCCGTCCCCCCGCGCGCCCCGCGACGGCCCAGTATCATCCATGTTTCGGACGTGGCCCTGCCAGTCGCCATCGCGCTCTGGGCGATCGGGGTGAGCCGGACGAACGCGACGACGCTCGGACCGTTCGGGCTTCCGGCGCGGTTGCCGGTTATCTTCTACGCCGGAGTCGCTCTCCTCGTCCTGTCGGCTGTGATCGAGCTCACGATCGAGAATCCGTCCCGGTGGCGGATGGCCCTGCACGCGATCGGGCTGGTGGTCATGCTGTACGGGACCGCCCCCTTGGTGTACCCGGAGGGACGCTACTCCTGGCTCTACAAGACCATCGGAGTGATCCAGTACATCAACGTGCACGGCCAGCTGGATCGCCACATCGACATTTACCAGAATTGGCCAGGTTTTTTCGCTCTCGCTGCCTGGTTCGGAAAAGTCGCAGGCGTGGGTTCCCCGCTTGCCTATGCGAAGTGGGCTCAGCTCGTATTCGAGCTCGCCGCCCTGCCTCTGCTTTACCTTATTTACGACGCGCTCCCGCTGAGCTTCCGGCAGCGCTGGATGGCGCTCCTGCTGTATTCGGGCGCCAACTGGATTGCCCAGGACTATCTCTCACCCCAGGGCCTCGGTACAGTCCTCTCGCTGGGCATCATGGCGATAACGATGCACTGGCTTTACACGGGCAACCGAGCCCCGTTCGCGCCGGGACGCCGGCAGCTTCGACGGAACCTGGCGATCGAACGGGAACGGGCCGGCCGGCAGGCCGCGGTCTCCATGCAGGAGGTTAGAGAGGCATACCAGACAGTAAGGTCCAGCCAGGGGCCGCCGGGGATCGACGGCATCACGATCGCGGACTTCGAGCAGCACCTGACACATAACCTGCAGAAAATCTGCGATCAGATGCGTTCGGGGGACTACCGCCCCGCTCCGGTCCGCGCCGTGCCGGCACCCGAAGGGCGCCAGGCCGGGTTCAGCGGCGTCCCCACGGTCAGCGACAGAATCGCCCAGACGGTTGTCGCCCGCAGGCTCAAGACCCGCCTGCTCCAGATGCGCCGCGCCCAAGCTGACGGCCACGCTAACCTGCCCGCGGGCCAGCAGCCCGGCAACTGGACCATCATGCTTGATACGCAGGCGGTTTCCGCCAACCTCCGGCACGATCTCATGCTCACGGTGGTCGCGGCGACCACGGACCAGAGGTGGGTCGTCGATTATGTGCGGCGGTCCTTGAACGTGCCGGTGCAGCGACCCGACGGGTCGCTGGGCACCAATGACGCCAGCACGCTAGCGGGATCTCCGCTTTCACCGGTATTGGCTGATCTGCTCCTCTACTACGCCTTCGACACCTGGATGGGACATGACTTCCCGGACGTCAGGTTCGAGCACCGTCCGGATGCCGTCGCAGTCCACTGCACCAGCGAGCGGCAGGCGCGCTCGGTGCAGGCAGCGATTACGCGGCGACTGGACGACGTCGGATTGAAGCTCAGCCCGCACAGCACCCGGATCGTGGCCAGCCAGGATGGCGGCACCGCAGCGCATTACGGCAAGACGCAGCGGTACGGTACCGTGCAGTCCGATCTCACCGCCCCGGCGACTTCGGGGTATCGCTACCCGGCCGCGGAGCCGCGTCGCCTGCACGCCAAACCATCCACGGATCTGCTTGTAGCCCCCCGGCGTCGCACCGCTTTCCTGGTCACCATCCTGTTCCTCTACCTCGTGCTGACATTCACCCACGAACTGTCGCCCTACATCGTCGCCGTCCAGTTGGGCGTCCTCGCGGCCGCGCGTCCGCTGCGGCCGCGCTGGCTGCCACTTGCCATGATCGCCATCGCGATCGGGTACCTGGTGCCGCGTCTTTCGTACGTAGAAAGTACATACGGCCTGCTGAGCTCACTAGGCAGCTTCTTCTCGAACGTGGCACCCCCGTCCGCATCCTCCACCGCCGCCACGGGCGGCATCCCGGCCAGCCAGATGCTGATCCAGCACTTCGCGGAGGGGCTGTCCGCGGTCATCTGGCTGCTCGCTCTGGCCGGCGCCTGGCGGCGGCGGCATTCAGGGCGAATCGTGCTGGCCCTGCTTGTCCTGACCTACTCGCCCGTCCTCGTCCTGCTCGGGCAGGCGTACGGCAACGAGGGGATCTTGCGGGTCTACCTCTTCTCCCTGCCGTGGGCCGCCGCCCTGGCCGCGGCCGCGGTCGAACCGGGGACCCTGTCCCGCAAAATGGCGCCGCGCCTGCGCGGCGCCACCGGCGGCCTCGATTTCTCCTGGATCAAGCATGTCCTGCGCTGGCTACGCGCCCCGGTGGCGCTGTGGTTCGTCCTGGGCGTGTTCATCGTCGCCTTCTTCGGGGATGACGCTGTCTATACCTTCCCCAAGTCGGAAATCAATGCGATCACGTCCTTCCTGCAGAGCGCACGTCCGGGCCCTATTTACGTGGCAGAGGGTAATGTTCCCTTGGGAGATACGGCCGGGTACGACCTTTTCCCGGTGAACAGCATCTTCGGCTCCCTCGGGGGGACGCCGCTGGTAAACCAAGCTACGGCTAACATTGCCACGGTGATCGCCGGGAACTCCACGCAGTACACGCAGGGCCGGCAACCTGTTTATGTGCTGATCGCGCCCAGCATGGTGCCGTTCAACGCCGCTTACGGGCAGGCACCGCCCGATAGCTTCAAGATCCTGCAGACATCTTTGGCGCACTCGCCGAAATGGAAGCTGATTGTCAACCAGGACGGCACGATCATCTACGAGCTTCCGCCGAGCGCAGGTTCCTAATCCGCGTGACGTTGACGGCACCTATTTTCGGATGATTAGACCGCAATGCCCGGCCTGTCGGTTACGGTAGCATTGGTGCGCAGGCTGGCCTGGAGTCTCGCGCAAGCTACTACACAGGACCAGGGTGACCTTCATTTCACACATGGCTCCCTCTCGGCCCCGCGCGGGCCGGCGTAGAGAATCGCGGCTCGGCCTCTTCCAGGCGTGGAGGCTGAGCGCCAGACGGACATGGCTGCTTGTCGCCGTCATCGTGGTCGTCGTCGCGACGATCATCACGTGGGCACTCCAGGCACCGTCCACCAGCCCGGCCGTCCATACGCCGAGGCCGGCCGGCGTGCCAGGTGACTGGACACTGAAGTTCGATGATGAGTTCAACGGCACCAGCCTGGATACCGCCAAGTGGTCGACCGGCTGGTATGGTTCGGGCATTACCGCGCCGGTCAACAGCAGCGAAGATGACTGTTACGACCCGGCCCAGGTGAGCGAAGCGGGCGGGGCGCTTGGCCTGACCCTTATCCGCAAGAGCGAGAATTGCGGCACAGCCGATCCCCTGTACGCCGCTGGCCTGGTGAGCACGTACGGCAAGTTCAACTTCACGTACGGTTATATCGAGGCGCGGGTATGGCTGCCCGGGGCGCCGGCAGACCCAGGCTACGTCGCCAACTGGCCTGCGATATGGACCGATGGCCAGAACTGGCCCGAAGACGGCGAAATCGACATTGCCGAAGGCATTGACGGCAGGGTGTGCGCGCACTTCCATAACGCGGCACATTCTTCCCAAGGGCTAAACCCCGGCGGCGAGAGCGGCTGCCCGGGCGGGAAATTTACCGGAGGCTGGCATACCTTTGCCGCGAACTGGGAGCCGGGAAGAATTACCTATTATTATGATGGGATCGATATCGGAAGCGTGACCTCCGGGGTTACCTCCGCACCGATGTTCCTGGTCCTTGATTATGCGACTGAGGGTTCCGCCCAGGCGCCTGACACGATGAAGGTTGATTACGTGCGGGTCTGGCAGCATCCGTAGCCGCAGACGGCTTCGGCGCGTAAGCATGCAGTGACTTCTGGGTGGCGGGTCCGGCCGCCCTGTGGCCACGTCCGCGCTCCGGCGCCGCGCCTGCTCGTCCAGCCAGACAGGCCGGTAGCCGGCCTTTCAGCAGCGGAAGATCCCTTTCGGGTGCTATCTTCATTTTTCTGGTGCTATCTTCATGACCAGCACACGTCGGGTGCCGGACCGTGGTCCGGCGCAGATGACGTCATAGAACCGCAGGTGGGAACGCGAGGGATGGAGGGCGCTGTCGCAACGGCCATCCCGCGCCTTCACGATCAGCGGATGTCTCCGGTGGGGTACAGGTGCACAGTCCTGAGCACAGAACTACCTTGAGGCCAGACCCTCCGACCATGTCGGACGGCCAGATCGCGGCCTCCATCGCCAGGAGCGAGCTGGCTGGCCTTGCCGCAGCCTTTGACCGGTACGGAACGGGTCTGTACGGCTACTGCCAGTCTCTGCTCATCTACCCTGCCGACGCGGCTGACGCGGTGCACGACACCTTCGTCGTCGCCTGGACCAAGATCCCCTGCCTGCAGGATCCTGACCGCTTGCGGGCATGGCTGTTCGCCATTGCCCGTAACGAGTGCTACCTGCGCCCGCGAGCCGGCGCCTTGTCCGCACCGCCCGCTGAAACCGGCGAGATGACCGCGTACGACGCCGATAACGGCGATGCGGAGCTCCAGTTCCTCGTCCGGGCCGCGCTCACTGGCCTAGAGCCAGCCGAGCGCGAGCTCATCGAGCTGAACCTGCGCTACGAGATCGAGGGCACTGACCTCGCGGACACTTTGGGCATGCCACGTGGCCAGGCGCAGACGCTGGCCACCCGGACCCGCTCCCGGTTCACGAAATTGCTCGGTGCGCTGCTGGTCGCGTGGCCAGCGCGTGGCCAGTGCCCAGCCGCGACCGACCTGCTGGACAGCTGGAACGGTACGTTGACGGCTGCGTCGAGCAAGCGGCTCACAAGTCACGTCCGGCACTGCTCGGTGTGCGGCAAGGTCAGGCACCGGGAAATCAACCCCGCGATGATGCTGGCCCTACTGCCGGCCGCCGTGCCTCCAGACCGGGTGTGGGAGCGGGTCATCGGCCTGGTGACGGATGACTCACCCGACGCGGACGACCAACGGCAACGGATCGCGCGTCGCGCCGAGCCGCTCACCAGCAGCGGCTTCCCGGTGCAGGCGACGAGACCAGCAGCACCACGTCTGACCGGCCGCTACGTGCTGCCCGCCGCCGCGGCCGTCGCGGTCGTCGCCCTGCTCGGTGGCGGGGCGTTCCTCGTTGATTACAACTCCTCCCATAGCGGCCAGTTGCCGGCCGGCGGGGCTCATGTGTCGACGGGATCCACCGGCTCAGCGAGGGCACTCAGGGTAATTCCGTCAGTCTCTTCCTCGCGCGCACCTTCGTCTCCCGCTTCCTACACGACCCCGGCCGATTCCGGCTTGTCGCCGGTAGTAGGCGTGAGTTCGCCTGCGACATTGGCGCCGTCCAGCAAGGCCCCCACCAGCCCAGCGCCGAAAAAGACGACGTCCGCCAGCCCGTCGCCAACCAAGTCGGCTTCCGCCAGCCCGTCGCCAACCAAGTCGGCTTCCGCCAGCCCGTCGCCGACCGGCTCAGCTTCCACC